>NZ_JAKRFW010000077.1:0-13619 GCF_022347905.1 Pseudoalteromonas sp. Of11M-6
TATTTAACCACTCAAGGAGAAGTGGCGGACGCAGGAGGATTCGAACCTCCGACCGCCTGGTTCGTAGCCAGGTACTCTATCCAGCTGAGCTATGCGTCCATACAAGACAACCATTAAAAATGGCGGAGAGGGAGGGATTCGAACCCTCGATAGGGCTACAAACCCTATACTCCCTTAGCAGGGGAGCGCCTTCGGCCACTCGGCCACCTCTCCGTCTTGTGGGGCGTATAATATAGGTTAGAAAAAATATGTCAAATACTTTTCTTGTAAAAAAGCACTGAATGGTGATAGATTGTGCAGTCTGCTTAGTTACTCGGCACTAACGCCAATTTTTACTCATTTTGTAGAGGGTTAGGATCACTGTAGGTATTTCTTAATGCACGTTGTTGACGCAAAACTTCGTCCAAAAATGCTTCTTGATAACCAAGCTGCTGAAACTCAGCGATGCAAGCCCGATAATATAAAATTCTCGCTTGCTCGTGCTCATCGACATTTTCAAACTCATTATCGCTCATCTTTTTGGATTCCCTATTCGTTATTTTTAACGCAGCATTAGAACTTGAAAAAGACTAGTTAGGAAATTGGGATAATCTAGTTTCAAAAGAGAAACAACTTTTATTATGAATAGGAGTTAGCAATAACTACATAATAAAACTAAGTATTTAGAAATACTGTAAGATTTATCTTACGAAAATAACAGAAAAGCGCCATAAGGCGCTTTTCTAGATGTACTTTCAGATTACGTGAAAATACTTACTGTTCAGCTTGCACTTCAGGACGCATATGCGGGAACAAGATAACGTCTTTAATAGTCGGTGAGTCCGTGAACAACATCACAAGGCGATCAATACCAATCCCCTCACCTGCTGTTGGTGGTAAACCATGCTCTAGCGCACGGATATAATCCGCATCGTAGTGCATTGCTTCATCGTCACCTGCATCTTTTTCTTCCACTTGGCGAGCAAAGCGCGCAGCTTGATCTTCAGCATCATTAAGCTCAGAGAAACCATTTGCAAGCTCACGGCCACCCACGAAGAACTCGAAGCGGTCTGTGATAAATGGATTTTCATCGTTACGACGCGCCAGCGGTGATACTTCCCAAGGATATTCAGTGATGAACGTCGGTTGGATAAGTCTGTGCTCAGCGACTTCTTCGAAGATTTCACATAGGAACTTACCTGGACCCCATACACAGTTTTCAGGGATCTTAACGTGAACTTTCTTAGCGTATGCTTTTAGTGCTTCAAAGTGGTTTTCTGGATCTTTGAAGATTTCAGCTTGTGCTTCAGCATCTGGGCCATATTGTAAAATAGCATCAGCCATAGACAAACGCTGGAACGCACTACCAAAGTCATACTCAATCGTCTCTGTCACTTCGCCTTCAGCATTCTTCACAGTATTAACAACCGTAGTAGTGCCTAACACGTCTTGTGCCACGGTGCGTAACATGTCTTCAGTCAAGTTCATCAAATCATTGTAATCCGCGTATGCTTGATAGAACTCAATCATAGTGAACTCTGGATTATGACGCGTAGATAAACCTTCGTTACGGAAGTTACGGTTGATTTCGAACACACGATCAAAACCACCAACCACTAGACGCTTAAGATATAACTCAGGCGCGATACGTAGATACATATCGATATCTAGTGCATTGTGATGCGTTACAAATGGGCGTGCAGAGGCACCGCCAGGAATAACCTGTAGCATCGGCGTTTCCACTTCCATAAAGTCACGTTCAGCTAAGAAACGGCGAATACCCTCAATCACTTTTGAACGAATACGGAATGTTTCGCGCGTGTCCATGTTAGTGATCAAATCAACATAACGCTGACGGTATTTTGCTTCTTGGTCAGTCAGGCCGTGGAACTTTTCAGGTAGTGGACGTAGCGACTTAGTCAGTAGTTCATACTCAACCATGTCGACGTATAAATCGCCTTTACCGGATTTATGAAGCGGACCTTTAACACCAACGATATCGCCGATATCTAATTGACCATACTTCTCTTTTAGGTCTTTTTGTACGTCTTTTGAAGCATAAGCCTGAATACGACCTTTCATGTCTTGCAGCACTAAGAAAGGACCACGTTTCGCAAGCAAACGACCCGCAACAGAAACATGATGATCAAGTTCTACTAGCTCTTCCTTCGATTTATCACCAAACTTAGCCTGTAGATCTTGTGTGTAGTCTTCGCGGCGGAATGAGTTCGGGTGGCCATTCGCAGGGCAATTTTCCCGGATCGCATCTAGCTTGCCACGACGCTCAGCAATAAGTTTATTTTCGTCTTGATTGTGATCTGTCATTGTTTAGCTCTTAGTTTAGCTTGTGGATTAAAGGCCTGATTTCAGGCTTGCTTCGATAAATTTGTCTAAATCGCCGTCTAGTACGGCTTGGGTATTGCGATTTTCAATACCTGTACGCAAATCTTTAATACGTGAATCATCTAGCACGTATGAACGGATTTGGCTGCCCCAGCCGATGTCAGATTTTGCATCTTCTTGGGCTTGCTTTTCAGCGTTTTGCTTTTGCAGTTCAAGTTCAAACAATTTCGCCTTTAACTGCTTCATCGCTTGATCTTTGTTCTTGTGCTGCGAACGGTCATTCTGACACTGCACTACCGTATTGGTTGGTAAGTGTGTAATACGTACCGCAGATTCTGTACGGTTAACGTGCTGACCACCCGCGCCCGATGCACGATATACATCGATACGAAGATCTGCAGGATTAATATCGATTTCGATATTGTCGTCAATTTCTGGATAAACGAATACAGAAGCAAACGAAGTATGACGACGGCCGCCTGAATCAAAAGGACTCTTACGTACTAAGCGGTGTACGCCCGTTTCTGTACGAAGCCAACCGTAAGCATATTCGCCCGTGACTTTAACTGTCGCGCCCTTAATACCAGCAACATCGCCATCTGTCGCTTCAACGATTTCGGCTTTAAAACCTTTCGCCTCAGCCCAGCGCAGGTACATACGCAGCAACATGTTACACCAGTCTTGAGCTTCAGTACCGCCAGAGCCTGACTGTAAGTCGATGTACGCATCGTTGGCATCTTGCTCGCCTGAGAACATACGACGAAACTCTAGTTTTTCCAGCTGCTCAACAAGGCCGTTGACCTCTTGCTCTGCTTCAGTGAAGGTTTCTTCATCTTCGGCTTCTACGGCGAGCTCAACTAAACCTTCTGCATCATCGGCACCAGACACGAGATTGTCGATGGTTTCAACAATCACTTCTAAATTCGATTTTTCTTTGCCCAGTGCTTGGGCTCTTTCCGGCTCATTCCATACAGCAGGATCTTCTAATTCGGCATTAACTTCTTCTAAACGCTCTTGCTTTAGAGCGTAGTCAAAGATACCCCCTAAGAAGCTCTGTACGTTCGCGAATTTCCTTGATTTGGTTAATCACAGGATTCACTTCAAACATTTACCTTTACTCCAGAACTAAATTTGTCGGTTTGTGAATTCACACAAACAGGTCTGACAACGGGTCAGACCATAGATTTAAGCGACCAATAGTATCAAATAATAACCGCGCTTAGCATCCCTTAAAGTGAGAATTTTGGGAGTTTTTTAACAAACTCAGTACGCACATCTCTATTAATTCGATTGCGCCTGAAGTTCACGCACAATGAGCTGCAAATTATATTTACCACGAAACTCATTAATATCTAATTGATAAGCAAATAAAGCATGGGTTGCCTGGAGATTTGGCCAAGCTCGAACGTCAACGTTAAATGCTATCGCATCAACCAATCGGCCCGAGCGATGCTTAAGCACAAGTTTTAGATGTTTGTCGCCAACAATACGTTGCTGCACTAACTCAAATACATCCTGAAATACCGGCTCACTAAATTGCTGCCCCCACGGACCTGCCAGCTGTAGTTCAAAAGCAAAATCCATGGTGAAGCAATCGCCCGGCAGTTCACCGTCCGTCAACAGAATACTTTGCTTTGCTTCTTCACTCAGCGTCGCACTGACGTTTTGTTCAAATATCTGTTTAAACCGCGCAAATTCAGACTCTAAAATGGTCAGTCCTGCTGCCATCGCATGGCCACCAAACTTTACAATTAACTCTGGGTGCTGGGTATTGATTGACTCCAGCAGGTCGCGCATGTGTAGACCTTCAATAGAGCGACATGAGCCCTTGATCTCGCCGTTGTCGCCTTGTGCAAAGATAATGCACGGTCGGTGATACTTTTCTTTTAAGCGTCCCGCCAGAATACCTATCACACCTTGATGCCAATCATCTTGATACAAACACAAGGCATCTGGTACTTCTTGGCTTTTAAGTACCAAGCGCTCCAATACCGCTTGCGCTTCTTGCTGCATACTTTGCTCAATCTCGCGTCGCTCTATATTTAGACTATCGAGCTCGGACGCAATACGGCGAGCTTGGTTAATGTCTTTCGATAGCAAGCAAGCAATACCTAAACTCATATCGTCAAGACGCCCGGCGGCATTGAGTCTTGGCGCTAACGCAAAGCCAAAATCACTGGCACTTAATCTAGCATTATTACGGTTAGAAACCTCGATAAGCGCTTGGATCCCTGGTCGCGTTTGACCACTACGGATCCGGGCGAGTCCTTGGTGTACCAAAGTGCGGTTATTCGCGTCCAACGCCACAACGTCAGCCACGGTTCCTAGGGCAACAATATCTAATAATGTCGCCAAATTTGGCATCGCGACATTTTGCTCCACAAAATAGTTTTGCGCCCGTAAGTAATGCCTCAGCGCTATCAGCAGATAAAAGGCAACCCCAACGCCCGCGATAGACTTAGACGGGAAATCGCAGTCAAGACGATTTGGATTAACAATCGCATCGGCAATCGGCAACTCATCACCTTGTAAATGGTGATCGGTAACAATCACCTTAATACCCGCTTGCTTCACGATTTCGACACCGCGAATACAGGAAATACCGTTATCAACGGTGATCACCAAATCAGGTTTTATGGCAACGATTTGCTCGGCCAATGCTGGGCTTAGGCCGTATCCTAAGCTAAATCTGTCCGGCACGAGGTAATCCACACGCTGAAAACCAAACTGAGGCAGACCCTCCATTAATACGGCGGTGCTCGTTGCGCCATCGGCGTCAAAGTCACCAACAATCAACACTTGTTGTTGCAAAGAAAGTGCTTCAGCCAGAATTTGGCTTGCAAGCTCGATGTCTTTAAATAATTTAAAATCGTGTAAGGTTGCGGCGCTATTATCCAGTTCAACGACCGATTTAACCCCTCTGGCAGCATAAAGCTGCTTGATCACGGGATGCAGTGAAGCCGGTAAATGGCTGTCATCAACCCAGTCTCTTGGTTTAATTTCTGTATGCATACTTTTTCACAAAACAAAAAAGGCCAAAATGGCCTTTTATATTCTTTATCTTGCTATCTTATCGAGTTCTCAACGCGAACTCCATCGCTAAGCGTGAGTCATTATGACTTAGGGCTATTTGCGTCTAGCATTTGTGCAATAGCTGCAGCAGGTTGATAACCTGGGATCATAGAACCATCTTCAAGAATGATCGCTGGCGTTCCTGAAATGCCAAAACTTTGCCCAAGTTGATAGTGCTCAGCTACTGGCGCGTGGCAGTTTTCAACTGGTTTCACTGCACCACCAGCTTTCGCTTCAGTAAGTGCAGCTGCTGCGTCTTTTGCACACCATACGTTTTTCAAATCTTCATAGCCTGAGCCACGCAAACCACCACGTGGGAAAGCTAGGTATTTCACGGTAATACCTGCCGCTAAATAATCTTCTAATTCACGGTGCAGTTTGCGGCAGTAGCCACAAGTAATGTCTGTGAATACCGTGATTTGATGTTTTTCGCTTTCCGCTTTATAGACGATCATTGAGTCTTCGTATTCAGCAATACCTTTTTGGCGCACATCACTCAACGCGTCTTCGGTGATATTACGGCGGTTATCAAGATCAATCATAGTGCCCTGAATTAGGTATTTACCATCGGCACTTGAATACAGTACCCCTTTATCTGTGATCACTGTTTTTAAGCCCGCAAGCGGACTATCTTTGATTTGCTTAACCGTTATACCTAATCCGCTAAATTGCGTTGTAATTGGGTCTACTTGTGCTGTTGGTGCGACAGGACCCTCAACTTGCTCAGCGAAAGCGCCAAAGCTCAATGCCAGTGAAGCGGCAACTATTAGTTTTTTCATTATGTTCTCTCTAAACCTGTTATTTGAGGGGTTCACGCGCCCCTTTGTGTTACTCACTAAGACCGGAGTAACCATAAATAATTCCCAAGCAACAAAAATTAAGCTCTTGGGTGATGTTGCTGGTGTAATGTTTTTAAACGTTCACTGGCAACATGTGTATAAATTTGAGTCGTCGACAAGTCACTATGGCCAAGCATCATTTGCACAACTCGCAAGTCAGCGCCATGATTCAATAAATGTGTTGCAAAAGCATGACGTAACGTATGTGGCGATAACGGCGACTTAACGTCTGCCAAAATAGCATAGTGTTTTATGCGATGCCAAAAGGTTTGTCGCGTCATACCTATACCGCGCTTGGATGGAAAGACAAAATCAGTAGCATGCTTGATCATTAAGCCCCGCCCTTTTTTGAGAAATTGTTCAATCCAATGCAATGCTTCTTCACCCATAGGCACTAAGCGTTCTTTGCCCCCTTTACCACGCACAAGTACAACAGCTTGTCTCATGTTGACTTGCTCCATTCTTAGCCCGACTAACTCAGTCACGCGCAACCCCGTGGCATACAAGAGTTCAAGCATTGCTTTATCTCTCAACCCCATAGGGTCGTCACAATCAGGAGCGTTTAACAAGGCCTCAACTTCTTGCTCTGACAAGGTTTTTGGCAGCGATGGTGTTGTTTTAGGTTGCGCAATAGTATCCAGTGGAGACTGCGCGATTTGTTTTTCTCGCGACCAATATAAATAAAACCTCTTTAATGCACTGATGGCTCGCGCGTTACTCTTTGCTTTTAAGCCCTTGTCTATTCTGTGTGCTAGATAAGCCTCAACGTCTTGACTTGTGATTGCCAGTAAAGAAGACACCGAGGTTTCTGCTTTTATAAATAAGAGAAATTTTTCAAGGTCGCTGCGATAGGCTGCAATAGTATTTTCACTGAGCCCTTGCTCCAAAAATAGCGCATCTAAAAAGGCTTCTATATATTGCGGATCGGACAGTGTATGGGTAGTTGCTTGGTGTTCGCTCACAGAGTACCTGTATTAATTATTAACGTCATGATGTAGACTTGCCACCTATAATACCAGTCAAATTGAAAGTGATAAATACAATGCAAATTGGGTTATTTTACGGCTCGACAACATGTTACACAGAAATGGCCGCAGAAAAGATTCAAGAAATCATCGGCAAAGACACAATTACCTTATTTAATATTAAGGACGAGCCGCTAAAACAAGCTGAGCAGTTTGACTTCCTCATTTTTGGTATCTCAACATGGGACTTCGGCGAACTTCAGGAAGACTGGGAGTCTCACTGGGACGATATCGACAGTGTTGACCTTAGCAACAAAGTGATAGCGCTATTCGGCATGGGTGACCAACAAGGTTATGGTGAATGGTTTCAAGATGCACTAGGCATGCTACATGAAAAAATTGCCCCTCAAGGCGTCACCTTTTTAGGTTACTGGCCAAATTCAGACGACTATGAATTTGAAGCGTCAAAAGCACTGACCGAAGATAAAAGTCAGTTTGTTGGTCTGGCACTAGATGAAGACAGTCAATACGACAAAAGCGACGAGCGTATCGCGACTTGGATAGAGCAAATCATGACGGAATACGCCGAATTAGATATTTAGCGTAGTAAACGTTAATACTAATTAATGTAATTCAAGGCCGTGTTATTACTTATAAAACTGGCTCAATGCGGCCTCAATTTGAGATAGCTTGTACGGCTTATGGATCACATTATCAAAAACTTCATTTTGAGCTTGAGTTAAGAAAATATCAGCGGTTATCGCCAAAATCGGTAACCTTGAATTTTCTTGTTTGATTAAATGTGCCGCCTCTGTACCACTCATACCCGGAAGATTCACATCCATAAAAATGATGTCAAAGTGTTTTTCTTTTGCCACTTCAAAATAGGCTTCAGCAGATTCGAAAATATCATAACTACAATTCAGTTTGTCGAGTATCGCAGTGATCAGTAGCTGATTAAGCGGATTGTCTTCTATTACACCAATTTGATGATAGAAAATGGCGATATGCTCTGTTTTTGGTGGCGAAGCAACTTTGACTCCACTTTCACTTCGGCACGGAATAATAAACACTACCTCAGTTCCTTCGCCCTCTTGACTAGAGACACTGATCCGCCCCCCCATAATATCAATAAGTGCTTTAGTTACACATAGGCTTAACCCAACCCCTAAGTTTCCTCTACCCTCAAACATGCTAAAGCGGTCAAATAGATTACTTTGCTCAAGCGCCGAAAGGCCTTTACCACTGTCTTTTACAATAAACTGTATTTCATTACCAATGACATATGCTCTGAGCACCACTTCTTGCCCAGCCTCGCTGCTCTGAATTGCAGTGTCGAGTAAAGTCTCTATGACGCGCGACACTTTATCCTTATCGAGCATCAAAGCCTCACCTTTATAGACGCCAGCAATAGAGTGCGTAATCGTAATATCATGTTGTTTTGCCTCAGTAGCAAAGCGAGCAACTGACTGCTTTAGTAGATCGGATAATGAACAAAGAATGGGTTCAAACTGAACTTTTTCACCTTCAATAAGCTCAAGCTCTAATACGGAATCAATGACAGTAAGCAGTTTACTCCCCCCTGTTTCGATATTTTGCAGGTAGCTTGTCGTAGATTCAGAAAACCCTTCAGCTTCAGCTGAGTTGAGTACCACATCATTAAAACCAATGATGGCGTTAAGTTGAGTGTGTAATTCATGGCTGATATCAGATAAAAAACTGTCCTTGGAATCATTGAGCAGCTTAAGTACGTTTACTTCTCTGCGCAGTTCAAGTTGCCGAATAACCTGACAACCCAAGGTGGCGAGTGTTTTCCTTTGCAAATCGGTGAGTTTTTTAGGCTTATCACTGATAGCACAAATAGTGCCTACCTTATAACCGCCTGAGCTAATCAGCGGTGCACCGGAATAATGGCGGATTTTCGGACCGCCTGTAACCAGTGGATTGTCAAAAAAGCGCTCATCTTCTAGGGCATCTTGCACCTCAAATACATCTTCTTGCAAAATAGCATGAGAACAAAAGGAGATATCTCGATGGGTTTCATCCACCTCAAGCCCCACTTTAGACTTAAACCATTGGCGATTTGTGTCTATCAAGCTAATAAGCGCGATAGGCGTTTCACAGATCTCTGACACCAGCTGCGTAATTTCATCAAGATTTGCTTCAGCAGCTGTATCCAATACCTTATATTCGCGCAGCGCTTTGAGACGATTTTCTTCGTTATTTGGGATCTCGGCTTTTTTCATGAATACCTACACAAGCGAATTAAACCAGCTAAGTACACGTAAATCAGACTGCACTTTTGACACGATGATTCTGACAATTTCTTAGCTAAAGTGTAGAAGATAAATCATGATACGAGCAAAAAACATCCATCACATTTTTAGGTAAAACTCATGACATAAAGAAACAAAATCATTCGTATATTGGTTATCTACATCGTATATCACCAACGATTGCTCATGACTGGGTTGTGCTAGGTTTTGTTTACCGATCAGTAGCAATCTGCGAGAGTAAGATTTACTCGGGGTGGTTTTAATCGCACAGCTTGAAACAAGAAACCAATTTCGCGCTTTGGCAAGCTGACAAAAGAGCAAACTCTCTTGATAGGGTAAAATTACCGCAAGTTGCCCAGCATCCGTCGTAAACTTTTCGAAGGCATCAAGCAAGGCATCAAAACTTAGGCTGTCCGTATGTCTCGCTCTATTTCTTGCTTGATTTTCTCCTTTCAAGCTCGCGTTGAAGTAAGGTGGGTTTGATACCATGAGGTCAAAGCGCAGCTCGTTATCAAACTCTTGTATTGCACAGCGATGTAGCTCAATATCAGGCCACGGGCTGTGCTTGATATTAAATTCTGCATCCTTTAACGCATTGTCATCAAGCTCAACCGCATGGACTGTACTCATTGGGCTTCGCTGTTTACACATCAATGCGATAAGCCCAGTTCCCGTTCCGACATCAACAATCCGGTTGGCTTCAGCGAGTGGAACCCACGCGCCAAGCAAAATACCATCCGTCGAAACCTTCATTGCCGCATGATGCTGAGTCACCGAAAACTGTTTAAATGCAAACTGAGACATCCTATACCTTTGAGAAAATGCAATAGCAACGTATAATTCCGCTATTGTCCTTTATTTGTGATGCAATATGCAATTTACTGAATTTGATTTAGACAGCAAGCTGATTAGTGCGATTAAAAAAATGGGTTTCGATACTCCCACCAGCATTCAACAGATGGCTATTCCTGAAGCGCTAATTGGCCGAGATATTCTCGCCAGCGCACCAACCGGTACGGGTAAAACCGCTGCATTCTTGATCCCTGCGATTCAGTATTTGCTTGATTTCCCTCGTAAAGAGCCAGGCTTTGCCCGCGTACTTATCATGACGCCAACGCGTGAACTTGCCTATCAAATACACGAGCAATGTGAACTCCTTGCCGCAGGTGTTAACCTTAAAATAGGCGTGGTAACTGGCGGTATTAATTACGGTAGTCACAAAGAAATCTTCGAAAAGAACAATGATATCCTCATCGCAACCCCAGGTCGTTTGATGGAATATCTTGAAACCGAGAACTTCCACGCAGAAAACGTTGAGCTACTGATCCTAGATGAAGCCGACCGCATGCTAGACATGGGCTTTCGAAAAGAAATGCTACGTATTTGCTCTGAAGCGGTAAACCGTCGCCAATGCTTTTTATTCTCAGCAACCCTTGAGGGCGAAAGCGTTGAGAAGTTTGCTGAACGTATATTACAAGACCCAGCACTACTTGAAGCCACTCCATCACGTAAAGAAAAAGGTAAAATCCATCAGTGGGTTCATCTTGCAGATAACTACGAACACAAAGTCAATTTGCTCGCACAACTGCTTGATGACGAAGAAGTAACCAAAGCGGTTATCTTCGTAAAAACGCGTGAACGCCTAGAAACACTCGTTGGTGAGCTATTTGCTAAAGGCATTAAAACCACTTGGCTACGTGGTGAAATGCCACAAGACAAACGCATGGCTGCGATGGCAAGTTTTCACAGTGGTAAGACGAATATCTTAGTGGCAACAGATGTTGCAGCCCGTGGTATCGACGTTGCGGATATCAGCCACGTATTTAACTTTGATATGCCACGCACCGCAGATATTTATGTACACCGCATCGGTCGTACAGGCCGTGCTGGTAAAAAAGGCACCGCGGTTTCTTTGGTTGAAGCCCACGATGTTGAAATTTTAGGTAAGGTTGAGCGTTACACCGACCAAAAACTTAAGCGCCGTGTAATTAAAGGCTTAGAACCTAAACACAAAGAAGCAAAAGCACCGAAGAAGAAAAAAGATCCGGTGAAAATCAAGGCGAAAAAGAAAGCCGCCAAGGTTAAAAAGAAAAAGTAACCCAAAAAACCAGCGTCAGTACGCTGGTTTTTTATGCTAATATGAGTAAACCTTAACTTACTTTGTTAGATTTGGCTGATAAAACTTAGTAAATCTAACGGTCGTATATGCGCCAATAGCAGGCTGTGGTAACGCCGCATTTAAGTATTTACTTCACTTCCTCAGCTTTGATGTTAATAGTGATGGGTGTGACTTATTTTTCATGCTTGTTAGCTATACATTTAACCCAATGTAAAGTCTAATTGTACCTTAAGATCTTTTTGAATAACGGCAACGCCATTCTCTACTTTAGGGGCATATTTCCAATTGGAGAGAGCTTTGATTGCAGCTTTATCAAAGACTTGTTCAGGTACAGACTTTAGTACCTGAATGTTAATAGGCTTTCCACTTTCACTGATATCAAAACTCATTTGAACATAGCCTTCGATTCTATTGCGAGCAGCATAAGCTGGAAATGTTGGATTTGCTGTTTCTTGTAGGGTAGCATTAGCTCTATCAGGTAATGGTTTTGAAGCACACCCCATTAGTAAAGTAATTGCTAATGACACCAAAATTGAATATTTCATAAAACCCCTTTTGTATACCGCCCAAAGCAGCGGCGCGCGTTAGCGTGTCCAGCCACGTAGTGGCGATGCTGCCTTTGCTTGTTATGTTTTTTTACCTAATAATTCTGACTGTTTTCGGGTTAATTCATCGAATACTGGCTTTACTGAATCCATTAAACCCTTCGTTGGCCAATTATTCACAGATACATGTTCCGAAAAGTCCTGATTTTCCCATTGAGCTATAACTGCTCGATATGAACTAACATGGGATAGCGCCAGCGTGAATGCTTCAGGAATTTCATCTCCTTCAATGAGATGTATATTTTCGATTATTATTGATTCAACTCTCTCATTAAGAGGGTGGAATACATTTACAATCCATGTCCTCCACTTTAGCAATTCAGCTTCTGAAAGTTGGTCTTCACCTTTTCCAAAATACCCTGGCATTCCATGACTAGGCCAATGTTTTTTAGTAAAAGAAACCCAAGTTTCATGGCTTGCCGTTAATGTTGCCATTAGTGGCCCATATAGATTTTCTAATTGTTCGTTAATTCGAGCGAGTTGCGCTGACCTTTTCTCAAAATGCAGTTTGCTAAAATGTGCTACAAGCCAACCCGTAACGGCGATGAGCGCACCCGCTATAACTTTTTCCATGGTGATTTAGGCTCCTTTTCTGAAAACATAACATTTTAGTATTTATGCGACATGCAGTTTGTGTTGCATAATCGCTTGTTGGACTGAGCAGCTAGGTGTGTCAGAATTGGTGTTGTTTATGCTATGGCTTACTTAGAAAAAATAGGCTTTTTGGAGGCTCTCACTTTCCTAGCTAGTGTAATCAGTTTAGCTAGTGTTATGTAAGCTTTCCCTGCATTGCTCAGCGCTTATTATGTATTCATTACACCTACATTTGCCTTAATAAGCAATTATATTTTTTACGCATACAGAGGCCGCTAGCCTGAGTAATTAAGCAGGTTAACTACTTGATTTTACAAAGCAGCCATAATCAAGCATCCCCTCCTTGGCTGATATCAAAGCGCATCCATGCGCTTCTCGTTCATTCTTTTTAAACGACGCAAAAGAACGAACCAAGAAAATGTCGCCCCAGCATCACACTCAATCCTCAAACCCTAAGCCGATATAGTGCAACCGCCTTGTAAGGCACATCCCTATGCCTGACAAGACTTAGCCAACATCCTGTCGGCACATTGCATATCAGCTTATGCTTTTCGGGTGTGATGAAGGGGGGATTGGTTTTGACTACGAGCTCTAGTTTTTCTCTCAAAGCAGCAAATTTGCCTGCAAGCACCAAACAAAACTATCAGCACCGTTTTCCTCCCTCATCACACCCGAAAGTGAATTGCCAATGAGTCATTTCAACGCATGGATGCGTGAAAAGCGGTGACAGGGCCAAGGATGGCCCTTACACCGCGGTGACGTTCATATTGGCAATTTACTTGAGGAGTCAGTGTGATGTTGGGAGTGCCCTTTCTTTTGCGCAACGA
>NZ_JAKRFW010000078.1:0-13409 GCF_022347905.1 Pseudoalteromonas sp. Of11M-6
TGCTGCTGCAACATTATAATGTTGACTGCCTTCTAGCTTATCGATTAACCACAGCCGTTGTTGTGAAAATGACGCTGGGATCGCACCACTGCGATCTATACTGGTAATAGCAACCAATTTCTCTTGTTGGGCACGGAGTAGCGCTATTAATTCTTGTTTGTTTGCTGTTAATTCAGCTTTTAACTCAGCACTTAACTTGCCTGACTTCTTTTTAAAACGCAGCTGTCCCTGCTCGTCGAGAAATAATGTGACACCTTGTAGGCGCGCTTTCTTTAGAATTTCTAGCACCATTATAATACTCCCTCATCTTCAAATTCGTCATTCTCTGCATCGACTGCTTGTAATGCGAATAGTTGCTCAATCAACTCTGCTTGTTGGCGGATAGTCTGATATTGAAATAATTGGTTCATTTGTGTTACGCACGCAAACTGCTTCTGTAGAGCAGTGCTTAATGACATGACAAGCAGAGAGTTACCTCCAGCTGCGAAAAAGTTACAATCTATACTCGGTGGTTGCTCAAGTCGAAGTACCTGTTGCCAGATAGCTACCAATTGCAATTCAAGATCGGTATTGGCCGCAACAAACTCTTTTGAGTCCTGCATGGGTGCCTCAGGTAGCGCTTTGACATTAATTTTACCGTTTGCACTCAATGGTAGCTCAGGCAAGTCAATCAATTGCGCAGGGCAAAGGTAACTAGGAAGGTTTTGTTGTAGCGTCAGCAATATCTGTGACAAAGTGATATCTGGGTCTATATTGGACTGGTTAAGCACAACATATGAGACTAAGCGCCTATGCTCTTCCTCTCCTGCCATTACGGTAACACCTGCCTTAACCTGAGGTAGCATAAGCAACTGCTGGTTTACTTCTCCCAATTCGATACGAAAACCATGTAATTTCACTTGATCATCAATGCGACCCACATAGTATAAGCTGCCGTCATACTGTTGCCGAACAAGATCACCGGTACGGTATAATCGCTCTCCAGGCTGAAATGGGTTGTGAACAAAACGCTGAGTAGTCAACTCCGGTTGGTTAAGATAGCCATTCGCGAGACAGCGCCCTCCAATGTGCAATTCACCTACAACACCAGTTGGTACTATCTGCATTGCTTTGTCTAATACATATAGCTGGGTATTTTCCATAGCGTAGCCAATAGGGAGCGAATCAGCCTGTCCTAGCTCAAAATCATTTAGCCGCGCGATACAACAACCCACAACGGCTTCGCTTGGTCCATAATGATTGTATATGGTGGCATTTGGAAAGGTATGAGTTAATTGGGCGAAAAGCGATACCGGAAACAACTCACCGCCAATCACAAAGACATGCTGACTTTGACATACCTCATCACCCATAATGAACATTAACGCTCTGGCATGCATAGGTGTTAATCGCAACAACAAAGGCTGAGTACTTGGTCGCGCAAGTCGCTTGGCAAGCTCGGTTAAAACCTCATCATGGTGACCACTTAGGTCGACCGTACCACCGCACAATAATGGTAGAAGTAATGCAGGCAAACTAATATCAAAGCCGTAAGACGTCACCAAGAACGAGCCTACTAACTCAACGTCATAATAATTCTGCAAAGCAAACTGGCAGTAATCAAGCAATGCCCGATGCGAAACCTCAACCCCTTTAGGTTTACCTGTTGAACCTGATGTATAAATAACATAAGCAGGGGTTTGAGCTTGGTAAGCTGAACTGCTTGGCAGACTACTATACTCGTGAAACAACCAATCGCTAAGTGTTAGATCCGTCACCTGGCATGGTTGACTTTGCCAGCGCGTCCAATAGGCTTGTGAAATGAGTGCCATATCAAGCTTTGCATCGTTAACTATGCTATTGAGACGCTCCCCTCGGTTTGACAAATCAATCGGAACAAAACAAGCATTAATTTTCAAAGAAGCGAGAATTGCGACCAATATTTCAGGACCACGATCAAGGTATAAGCCAATTCGGCTACTTTCCCCGACTTGTTGTTGACGCAAGTAGTTGGCCAGCTGCTCTACTTTTTGGGCCAACACTTCATAACTGAACTCCTGCTCATTATAGCGCGTAGCGATAGCTTTAGGGTGAGCTGCTACTTGCTGATAAAATAATGCTAATAAAGATGTATCGCGACCTTTAAGGTTAACAACACCACACTGCTGCGAACGCTCACTTTGTTTCGTAGTTAACTGTAATTGCCCAAGTGCGACTTCAGGGTTGGTCAGCGTTTGAGCCAGTACGTGCTTTACGCTATTCACAACGTTTTGTATCGCTACCGCTTCAAATAGACTCGTATCATAATCAAACTGCAATAACAGCTTTCGCTCGTGCTCTATAACACGCAATGAAAATTCAAACTTACTTTGCTGATCACTAAACTCGATGGGCTTAAGGTGTTCGGTAAAGGTGCTTTCATCTGAGACTAGCGCCTTTTGATACGTAAACAGAACCTGCACCAAGGGGTTATAACTCGTAGTGCGCTGTGTCGTAAGCTGCTCAACTAGCCACTCAAAGGGCGTCTCTTGATTGTCTAAGGCGGCAACATCAGTACTTTTTACTTGTTGTAGGTAATCACTAAAACAGCACTCAGATTGATAATGAGTACGCAGCACCAAGGTGTTAACAAATAAACCAACCACGCTGTCAAAATCTTTGTGCGGTCGATTAGCCACTGGCGTTGCAATAGCATAATCATCACTGTTGTTATAGCGGCATAGTACGATGCTCAAAACAGCATGTAAGTACATAAATGCTGTCGTATTAGTCGCTGATGTTGCTTTTTTCATTAATTCGAATAATTCACCCTCGACATCTATAGTCATGGTTTGGCTTTTATGTGCAGCAAACTTCCCACGGGGTTTATTCAGTGGCAATGAACTTAGCATGGGCATATCACTTAGCTGCTCTAACCAATATTGATTTTGTCGCGCTAACCGCTGCTGCTGAGCTTCACTGTGCTGCCATAATGCATAGTCAGCGTAATCGACTGTGGGTGCAACTAGTTGATGCGCTTTCCCCTGCTGATAAGCCTGATACAGCGAATAAAACTCTTGAGCAAGGACCTCCATAGACCAAGCATCTGTCGCAATATGGTGGACACAAATTAGCAAGTAACAACTTAGCCCTGTCGTAACATAAGTTGCTCTGAACGGAATGGATGTAGCAAGTTCGAAGGGGAGTTGCGCTAATGCTTTTAGTCGCTCGTCTACTGCGCTTTGGGCGCATAGCTGCTGTTCATTTAGCTCGGTAATAGTAAACTTAGGTCGTGAGACCACGACTTGCGTTATTTCTTCTTCCTGAGTACGGTAAATCGTGCGTAATGCTTGGTGACGCTCTATCAACTCATTCATAACTTGAGTAGCCAGCGCAAGGTTAAACTGTTTGCCAACTTGGAAAAGCAAATGCATGTTGTAGTGCGTACTTTTACCATCGTGAAGCTGATCGATAAACCATAAACGGCGCTGTTGTAATGATAATGGCAATGACTGTTGTGATTTTTTACGTCTCGGAATAACGTGCTGCTGACTTGTTTGCTTTTCATCAATCAACCGACTCAACGCCGCGATAGTATTATGTTCAAAAATATCTCGAAGCGACAAAGTGGAATTGAATTTAGCGTTTAATTCATTTACTAAACGTAAACTTAATAATGAGTGACCACCAATATTAAAAAAGCTGTCATGAACTGAAATATCAGAGTTAAGCCCGAGTATTTGTTGCCAACTCTCCATCACACTGTGTTCACTCTCCGACTTAGCTGGTACAAAATCAATATCTGCAACCACATTCAAGTTAGCTAGCGCTGACTTATCCACTTTGCCATTTGGAGTTAGAGGTAAAGCAGAGACACACTCTATACGGTCAGGGATAAGATAACTTGGGGCACGCATAGCGAGTATATGGCGCCACTGTGATACGCTCTGCTGTTTATCTTTGCATGTGGATGAACACACAACAAATGCGACCAATAATCCGGTTTGACTGCGACATTGTTTAACCACCGCCACTTGCTGACAATCCGCGAACTCGCGAATTAGTCGTTCAACTTCTCCAAGTTCAATACGATGTCCTTTTATTTTGACCTGATCGTCGTTACGGCCAACATAGATGAGCTCACCCGTGTCCTGCCAACGAACCAAATCGCCGGTTTTGTATGCCCTAATAGGTGTCGTTAAAAAGGACACTTCCACAAATCGTTGCTGCGTTAGCTCCGGACGATTTAAATAGCCTGGTGTCACTCCTTCACCAGCAATTAATAGTTCACCCACAGCACCATGTGGCATTAGCTGTTGAAATTCATCCACAACGTAAACTTGAGTGTTCGCGACAGGGGCACCTATCGTGACAGCTTGTGGTTTCACTTTAGCCGCACAAGACCACACCGTACATTCCGTTGGCCCGTACATATTAAACACTCGCTCAGGCAGAAGCGCACAAAGTTGCTGAGCAAGGTCATCACTCAGAGCCTCTCCACCAACCAGTAGCAATTCCAGCTGCTGTAATGCATCTCGACCCGAGTCACTGTGTAGTAATTCACGTATATAGCTAGGCGTCGCTTGAAAGTGTGAAACTTGGTGTTGAACGATTAACTGAGCAGGATCCCAATCGTTCTCAAAACGTTGTGCCAACATATTCGTTTGACAATCGTGCTGTATAAAGCGTTCTTGAATTGTTGCTACACAAGATAACTGCTGCGGTGTGATGGAGGCATGTTGTTGAGACGTGTAAATAACTACAACTGCATTAAAGCCCATCTTGCCAAAGAGAGCTAACTGCGCCAGAGCCATATCACTATCTTCAAGCGTGCAAAGCGCTCCCGTTTGTTCATTGCATTCGCTAACGGGCAGATAGAGTACTCTGCTGCTAGCCGCTTGCTGAATAGTGTTAAATGCCGCAACTTTTGTTGCTAGTTCTGAAAGCTCGCTTCCTTGATATAGCACCGAAAGTCCAGCTCCGCTTCGCGCCGCCTGCTCATATTCTTGCTCCGTGGCGCGACAGTTTAAGCCGAGATTTTCAGTATCAGAATGTAAGCAAGAAACTCGATCACCAACATAGCTTGAAAACTTCGCAACAGATAACTCTTTTGCATCGAGTAATGCCATATCTGATTTGCATAAATGCACCTGTGCGAGCTTTTCACTTGCGATACTCTGTGGTCGCTCTGGCTGGATGATTACCTTAGCTCCAGAGGCTAAGCTCCAGAATAGCTCGAGCACAGAAATATCAAAGCTAATACTCGTGCTAGCTAACCAGGTTATATCTGACGAGTTGCTTGGTAGCGATGTGCTCATCGCGGTAAAAAAGTTAAGTACGTTTCTGTGGCTCACTTTGACGCCCTTTGGCTTGCCCGTGGAGCCACTCGTATAGATCACATATGCCAAGCTATCTGAGGTGAGTTGATTAGTATAAGAAACGGGGTTTGTCGACGCCTGTAAGTCTAGGTATTCAAGCAAGTGAAGTGCAGCTGATACATTGTTACTGAATAATGGTTGTAACGATTGCGTCAAAATTAAGTGCTTTAATTCGCTATCTTGAACAATATAATTCAGCCGCTGTGGTGGGTAGCTGGGATCTAAAGGCAAATAAGCACCACCAACTTTTAAAATAGCCAACATATTAATCAGCATAGATAAAGAGCGCGGTTGACAAATCCCAACTAAATCTCCAGGCCGGATCCCTCTTTGACACAACTGTTTAGCAACACATTCAGATTGCGCATTTAACTCTGCAAACGTTAAGTTTTCATTGTTAAAACAGACAGCTACTTTATCGGGCTGCGTAACACTTTGGTATTCGATGGCATGTTGCAGTAACCCCTCACTATCAAACGCTTGCGAGGTACAATTTAGCTGTTGCAACAAATAGTCACGTTGAGATTCTGGTAACAAGTTGTAGTGATAACAAGCTTGTTGTTCAGAATCGATGACGCCATCAACCAATTGTGCAAATTGCGCCATCATCTGCTCGATATATTGCTGATGAAACAACTCAGTACGGTATTCGACTGTAAGCTGCAGACCCTCTGATTGTTCACGTGCATGCCAAGTCAATTCATACTTAGCTACCGATTCTGAGTGTAACTGTGGTGTCATGGAAAACGGCAAATCGCCAAGAGGTAATGCTTCGTTCGCCGTATTGTCCAGAATCAACATGATTTGAAACAACGGGGAGTAATTCAAACTGCGTTCAGGAGCTAGCATTTCGACCAGTTGTTCAAATGGCGTAGCTTGGCGGGACAATGCCTCTAGGTTAACTTGCTTTATTTGTTCTAAGAACGTCCCAAAACTCTGCTTAAGAGAGCACTCCACTTTTAACACTAGGTTATTTATAAAAAAGCCCACAACGTTATCCAACTGCGGGTGACTACGATTTGCAACCGGGGTTCCAATAACCACTTGTGAATGCTGAGTGTGACGGCAAATTAACAGACTCAATAAACCATGCAATACCATAAAAAGCGTCGCATTGTGTTTGCCCGCAAGTTGCTTTAAACCATTCAACTGCTTCTGATTCAATAGCCATTGCAGATTGTTTCCAGCAAACGTTTGCTGATTACTTCTCGCTTGATAAATGGGTAACTGATGGACAGCATCAATATCTGCCAGCTGTGTAAGCCAATAATCTAAGTGCGCTTTATGCTCATTCGACGCAAGTTGTTCATGGTGCCACGCGGCATAATCACTGTATTGAATATCGATCACAGGAAGCGCTTCAGTGTCAACACCCAGCTTTTGTTTATAAATAGTAATAAAGTCGCGTAATAGAATATTCATCGACCAAGCATCTGTCGCGATGTGATGTGTAGTGAGGAGTAACGTGCCGTGCTGCTCACCTCGCTTGACATAAGTCCCGCGCAACAGACAATCTCGGCTTAGATCGAATGGTATGGTTGCATTTTCTAATCGCACAGTCTCAAGTTGACACTGCTGCTCAGCGATAGACTTTCCAGTCACATCTAGTAATACTAGTTGAAAAGCTTCTTGCGTTAACTGTAGCTGTGGTTGAGCATCTATTGTGACAAAATTCATAAGTAATGCCTGATGACGCTCTAGTAACTGAGTCAAGGCATACTCAGCAATATCGACATCAAACTGGCCGCAGATATCCAACGCAAATGGCATATTATACTGAGCCTGGTTGCTTTCAATCTGCGACAGTAACCACAACCGCTGCTGCGCTACAGAAAGCGGTTTAACCATATCCGTCTCCAGTCGCTTAATTGGTTCAAGCGCTAGATCTTCACTTTTCTGTATAAACTTAGCCAAGTCACGAATAATGGGGTGATTAAAAATATCTTTTAACTGTAGTTTCTTACCCAGCTGTGTACTCACATGGTTGATCAACCTAACCGCTAACAGTGAATGCCCCCCCATTGCAAAAAAGTCACTGTTAGGCGCAATATCTGTTCGTGATAACAGCTGCGTGCAAATATCCAGCAACTGCATCTCAACCAAGCTCTCCGGAGCAAGTCGTGAAGTTTGTTGCAACGTTTTGGGATCAGGTAATGCCCGTCGGTTAACTTTGCCATTACGACTTAGCGGAAAGTCATCAAGCGCAATATAGCAATGCGGTCTCATGTACATAGGTAGCCTAGCAGCGGCAAGACCTTCTAGCTGGTTGCGCACGGCCTCAACATCTTCATGTTGAGGCACGAAATAACACACAAGATACTCATTTTCTTGGCTTCTATTAACGTGTGCGATTAATCGTTGAACACCATCACAGCCCTCCAAAAGCGTTTCAATCTCGCCAAGTTCAACTCGATGCCCACGAATTTTAACTTGTTGATCATTACGACCAATGAACTCCAACCGCCCTTGACTATTCCAGCGAACTAAATCCCCTGTTTTGTAGTAACGTTCGGACGAGCCGCTCTTTAAAACATCTACAACAAAACACCTAGAGGTTAACTCTGGCCGTTGCCAATATCCCTTCGCCACACCGGTACCTGCAATCCACAATTCGCCGATGCCTCCGGGCACCTGAAGTTGCTGTTGTTCGTTTAATACCAGCAACTGAGTATTAGTCATTGGCAGACCTATCGGTACAGTGCCGTTTCCTGACAATGGTAAATCATTGAATGCATGTATGCAGCAGCCCACGACAGTCTCTGTTGGACCGTAATGGTTATATAACAAACTGTTAGGAAACGTATCACTTAATGCTAAAGCTACTCTTTGCGATAGGGCCTCACCACCTATCACCAATACACAAGGGGCAGTGATCACTTGGCCCTTGAGCGCATCGAGTAAGGCCTGACAATGGCTAGGAGTTAATCGCAATAATACCCCTTCAAGCTCAAGTTGCTGTAATTCGTTCAGCAAAGCAAAAATCACATCATCTTGTGGCAATAATGTCACACATCCCCCATGTAATAAGGGTAAGTAAAGACTAGGTACACTGATGTCAAATGCCGGCTCAGTAACGAGTAGAGAGCCCACGAGATGGTCTTGGTAATAAAAATCACTGGCAAAGGCGCAATACTGCTGTAATCCCAACTGAGTAATTTCAACTCCCTTGGGTTGACCAGTAGAGCCTGATGTATAAATTAGATAAGCACTATCACTTAACTGAGTTGGCGGTAGCGAAGATGGTGTAAACTCACTTAGCCAGTCTGGCGTTAAGCAGTCATCCATCAACATTACATCATACCCTTCGCTAGATACTGTTTCGAGAAGTGCACTTTGGGTTATCAATAGTTCGGCATCAACATCTTTTAATACATATTCCAACCTTGTCTTACCACTCGATTTATCTAATGGGATATATACGGCTCCCGCCAGCTGTACTCCGATAACGGCGACTAATAGCTCCACACTTTTAGGCAGTAATAGCGCAACATGATCACCATGACCTATTTCTTGTTCTGATAAGCAGCCAGCTAAATTTTTCGCTTTGGCAATTAATTCGCCATAACTTAGTGTCGTATCACCTGCTCGAGCTGCGATTCGTTCCGGTGCACTCTGAGCCTGAATTAATATCTGCTGTACAATGGGAAGTTCTGTATCAGTAACTTGCTGCTCACCTGTTCCCATTGATAGGAGCGATTGTCTTGTTTCTTCACTCAACAACGAAGGTAATGATTGATTAGATTGGTGTTCAGGCAACGCAGTTAGCAATTGCACCATAGCTGTTGATAACCGCTCCACTGTCACTTGGTCGAATAATTCACTTTTATAATTCCAGTCAAGGATTAGGCTTCCTTGCTCTTCAAATATGCTAAGGTCCAAGTCATAACGCACAGCTCCCTCTCGCAACGGTAAAGCGCGAACAATCAAGTCCGTCAATTCAAATTGAGATTGTTGATAATTTTGTAGTACAAACTTGATTTGGGCTAAAGGGTTGTAGGCTAAATTGCGGGAAGGCTGCACAGCCTCTACGACTTGGTCAAAAGGTACCTCTTGATGACCAAAAGCCTGCTGTACTCGGCTTTTATTTTTAGCTAAAAATTGCCAAAAATCACCATCTTCAGGGATCTCCGAACGCAGCACTATTGTATTGAGAAAGCAGCCGATCAAGGACTGAACTTCCTCTCGTTCTCTTCCCGCCACAGGTGTCGCCATCACAATATCATCACTACCACTAAATCGGCCTAAAACAAAAGCAAATGCAGACTGTAATAAGGTAAAGAGCGTCACATTGTGGCTTTTTGCCAGCTTGACTAACTGCTCGCTCAGTTTCTTGCTCAAAGGAACTTGCATTTGTTTAGATGTAAAATTTTGCTGTTTAGGGCGTGGTCTATCGAGTGGTAGGCTATGTACCTCTGGAGCTTCGGCTAAATAGTCATGCCAAAACTCTAATTTCTGTTCAAGTACTGGCTGATCTAAATGTTGCTTTTGCCAATAGGCATAGTCAGCATACTGTATTGGTAAAGCAGTTAACTGCACTGACTGGCCAGTCGCTAACTGGTGATAACTGGTCACAAATTCTGATGACAGCACTTCCACTGACCAGCCGTCTGCTGCAATATGGTGAACAGCGAAAAGTAAGCAATGCTGTTTGGCATGACGTTTAACAAGCGTTACCCGCAATACTAATTCAGCACTCAAGTCGAATGAGTAACGTGACTCTTTAGTTATCAGCTGTTGTAGTTTAGTCTCATATTCTGCGGCAGAAAGCAGGCTATAGTCTTCTTGAAACAGAGGTATCTCAAAGTCTTGATGTAAAAACTGCAGCGTTTGATTTTGCTGCTCAACGTAACCACACCGGAGCACTTCGTGACGGTTGATTATTTCAGCCAAAGCCTGACTAACCTTATCAACTCGCAACTCACCTTCTAACTCGAATGCTGCAAAAATATTATATTCGCTACTCTCGCCACCACCAAGCTGGTGTATAAACCACAATCTCGCCTGCGCCAAAGACAAAGGTAGATACTTACTGTCAGGACGAGGAGTGATAGCACTAACTTTAGGACGTTGGATACTATGTTGTAGATACTGGATAATATCGTCTTTGTGTGCAGAAATTTCATTCTTTAGCTCAGAGGTCAACGCTCCTTTTGGCGCCGTAAATTTTAGCTTTTGCTCTTCAAGATAAAGTTCGATCCCTGCAGCTAGCGCTTTTTTTATTATTTTTTGAACCATTAAAATTCTCCAGATTCCATATCTTCCGCAAGCTCGGCCTCGGTATTTGCGCCAGTGTTTTTGTTAGCCAGTTCAACAGCTAATGCAATCTCAGCTACGGTTGGATACGTGAATAAAAACAGCAGTTCCAGCTGTACACCGAAACCGTTTTCTATCGCATTTTTAAACGCGACCAGTGAAATAGAACTACCTCCAAGCTCGAAGAAGCTATCATGCACTCCTGGGGAAGTTTGTAACCCCAAAGTCAGTTGCAATATATCCACAAGCTTCTCTTCTAGTTCATTGCTCGGCGCCATATAGCGACTATCACTATGCGCAATGGGGGTGGGTAAATTAGCTTTGTCAATTTTGCCATTATTTGTTAACGGCAATACGTTGAGCACAGCCCACCGACTAGGCTGCATATAATGAGGCAACCTATGCTTGAGCCACCCCTTCACATCACTGATAAGGTCACTATGATCTTGGCAACTGTGACTAACCAACCAAGCGTCAAGGTGCTGATGCTGTTTAGTGGTATTAAGCAGCACTACCGCGCTATCCAACCGCTCATGCTGAGCTAAGTTTTGCTCCACTTCAGGCAACTCAACACGGTAACCTTTATATTTGACTTGAGCGTCTCTGCGACCTAAAAACTCAATGTTTCCGTCATTACGATATCGAGCAATATCTCCAGTGCGATACATTCTTGAACCAAGATCTTGCTCCAGCAAATCTGCAAAAAATACCTTTGCCGTTAACTCATCTTTGTTCCAATAGCCTCGGCTGACTTGATTTCCACCAATATAAATCTCTCCTTTTACACCAGGAAGCTGTAGTTGTTGCTGATTATCGAGTATATAAATACGGTTATTCGCATCCGCTTTGCCAATAGCCAAAATTTCACCATAATAGCCATCAGGCTTTATCTCTAAGTGCGAAACAGTGACGGTGGTTTCAGTTGGACCATAAGAGTTAACTAACTTTGGAAGCTTCCCTTGATGTGCAAACCAGCGCTCAACACAGCCAGCCTGTAACCCTTCACCACCAATAATGACTGTTTCCAGCATATTAGGTAATGACATAGTAGGCGCCTGCATAAGTTGATGGAAAAATGCCGTTGGCAAAGTGATTAGATTGATACGTTGCTGTTCACAAAGCGCCCAAAATGTTGCCGTACTCGATAGCCAGGTATCGTCTCGTAGTACCAACGTCCCACCTGTCATTAAGCTGCCAAATATCTCCTCAATGGACATATCAAAATTTACAGCACTAAATTGCAGTATGCGTTTAGTCGAGTCGAGTCGGTAGCGGTCTATAAAGCCTTCGACAAAAGCAGCTAAATTTTGGTGCTCCACCATCACGCCTTTAGGGTTACCGGTGGATCCTGATGTATATATTAGGTACACCAGTTGCTGTGGGGCGATGCAGATTTGGGGCGCATTCGGTTCATGATCTTGGAATATTGTGTGATCTTCACTTAAATTCTGTATCACATAATCGGATTCTGCTTGTTTGTAACTCTCATGGTCATCACCCTCAGGTAATAACAAAAGCTTTGGTTTACTATCGGCCAAAACATAAAGAGACCTAGCTTTTGGCTGCGCTCTATCCAGCGGCACATATGTCGCACCGGCTTTCATAACCGCGAAAATAGCGACCATAAACATTGCCGATCTTGGCAGGCAGATTGCTACTCGATCTTCTGTTGTAATTCCCTCTTGTAAGAGATAATTTGCGAGCTGATTTGAGTGGGATTCTAACCAAGCATAAGTATACTCCTTGCCATTATCTACTATGGCAATATTATCGGGGAACCGAACAGCATTATTCGATAACCGCTGAGGCATCAACAAAGTTGGAGTAGCTTGCAATACGCTTTGAGGCCAACCAAGTAAACGCCTCTTATCATCATTAGACATAAGTGATAACTCGGCAAGGGTTGCATTAGGTTGCGTTACAAAAGCCTTTAAGATATTTAAGAAATACTCGCTCCATTTGGCAACATCACTAGAGTGGTAAAGCTCATTTAGAAACTCTATATGGCAATCTAAGCCATGTTCTGTTTGCTCTGCAGTTAGCACTAAATCAAATTCTGAATGACCATTCGTCCGTATCAGTTCATTCATTTCGAGAGCAGGTATCTGCGCAACCTCATACTTATTGTGAAGTGCTAACAATGTTTGGAATACCGGATGCTGATATGAACTTCTTGGCGGGTTCAAACGCTCAATTATTTGCTCCAACGGAGCATCTTGATTGGCAAAAGCAGAAGTGCTTTTCTCACTCACATGAGAAAACAACTCGATAATAGTCATCTCCGACTGTAATTCAACTTTCAAGACAACGGTATTGACGAACAGTCCAATTAGATCAAAGCAAGCCGCATGCTGTCTCCCAGCAACAGGAAGTCCTATCTGTAATGACGAGCTGCCGGTAAGCTTAGCTAGCAAAATAGCCCATGCTGAACTTAACAGCATATTGAGTGTTATCTTTTGATCTTTTGCTATCAGTTCTAATTCAGAGCTAAAAGAAGGCAATAAAGAAAAACTGACTTTGCTGGTACTACCCCTAAGTTTTTCTATTGTCCCGGTGTCGCTAGGCAGTTTTAAATCTTCACCACGCTCGGCTAACTCAGTAACCCAGTAGTCTAGCTGTGACTTGAGCTTTTGTTGCTGCTGACTTGCCAGCTGCCAATCAGCATAATCACTATACTGAATTGCTAAAGGAGGAAGTACCGCAGCCTCCCCTCTTTGCAATCCTTGATAAAGTGCCGCAAACTCTCGATGCAATATCTCTACCGACCAACCATCTGCGATGATGTGATGAAGACTGATCATCAGCACCGCTTCCGTTGCA
>NZ_JAKRFW010000079.1:0-13265 GCF_022347905.1 Pseudoalteromonas sp. Of11M-6
CCTTGTTTTCCCTAAAACTCTCTGGCTAGATAAGGAGAAAACTAAGTTGTGCTTTAGCAACAATGAGTTGGAACATTCCTTATCCAAACCTCAGGTTAATTAATTTTAGGAAAACTAAATTAAAATGCTTAGTGACCTAAAAAACTAACAAAAAAGCCGTTTGTGAGCTGCAGCGATATCTCTGCTAGGTGCTTGTGGAGGAGGATCATCTGGTGATGATCAAACCTCCCCTCTGGGATTGGAGAAAAACCAACAGATACTTTGAACTATCAGGTTTATGGTGTTGGTGTAAAAGGACCATTGCGGTTTACAGATGTTAAAACATATCATGTTCTTAGTTACATGAAAGTACCTAAAAAGACACAAAACAGTCATTTTCGTTAAAACACCTAAAGATTTAATTAGTTAGAGTGAGCAAATAAAGATTGGTGGATAAGCAGGCTACGATTATAAGATAGATATGTCGTTAGCAGATCAGCGCGTTTTATTGACTTATTATTCTAGTGAGCATAAATCCATCATAGTCTGAAGATGGAGAGAGCTATACTGAAATTCAACGCCTTGCTACTGGAACTATTAAGAACGCTTCATTAATAGAGTACTATAGGTTAGCTTGGCTACTTTACACAACGCAAGCAGGTCATCTATATAGCCATAGCTTTAACGAAGAAGAGTAGTTTTCCTCACGACGATGGATAAAGAGCTTTGAAGACTCTTTTAGTACGAATATTACCGAACTTCCTGATGGCACTTTAGGAGCGATTTACGCAGAGTATCTCAATGGAAAGCAGGAAATCTTTTTGAAAATTTAGGAAAACTAAGTAACTAAGTTTTGTAGCAACTGTATTAAGTAAACACCTATATTAACCTTTCATATTTGATGAAAGGTTAATTCAATAGGTACTTCAGGGCTGGGCAACTTGTTTACTCGGCCTTGGTGGTTATAAGCGTTACCACATCCTGCTATAGCCAAGGCACCAACATCCATATAGGTAAAACAAATTGGTATTACTTCCATTTCCTTCAACGAGCTTGAGAAACTCGTTAATGTAGTCCCTTAACCTGAAGCCTCATCCAGTTGATTACTTACCCATTAAAGACGCTTTACTTTTCTGGTGGCCTATAGCCTTCAATTTCGACTTCTTTATCTTCAAACAAAAAGCCGACCATCTGCTCTTCAAGCATTTGCCTGTGCTCAGGATCCATCATATTAAGATGCTTTTCGTTAATTAGCATAGTTTGCTTATGCTGCCATTGCTGCCAAGCTTCTTTGGAGATGTTATTAAATATACGTTCACCAACTTCTCCTGGATACAGTTGAAAATCCAGTCCAGGCGCTTCCTTTTGTAACTTTTGACAAAATACCGTACGTGCCATGAGTATCTACCTCTTCAATTTTAATCGTGCACTCAATGAGAGTCAGCACCAGTGATAGCGTCAGTTTACCCTATTGCGGTTAATACTTTAACCAACTTTTTAGTCGGCGCAGCGAGCCCAACCTCTGGTGGATTATGAGTATCGAACCACAGTAATTGCTGATCATGCACACAATCTGGCATGTTTTTTACTTCTACAACCACGGGGGTAATAGTTAACTCAAAATGCGTAAAAATATGCACAAAAGGTTCAAGTGTATTTGTACATTCAAGTTTAAGTTCTTGCTGCTTAACAAACGCGTCTAATTCATCTTGCTCTGCAAACTCAAAAAAGCCGAACAACCCACCCCATATTCCACTCGAAGGACGCTTCTCCATCAAAACTTTATCATCACATTTAATTATTAAGTGGTGAGTACGTTTTTTTGGCTTCTCCTTTTTGGGTTTAGGGTTTGGAAATTCTTTAACCCGATTATTTTTGAACGCTGAACATTCCTCAGCAAGTGGGCAAACATCACAGTTTGGCTTGCTTCTGGTACATACGCCTGAGCCTAAATCCATCATCGCCTGATTAAATGCTCTTACATCACCGCTTGGCGTGACGGCATCACTCAAAGACCATAACTGATTTTCGACCTTTTTTACTCCGTACCAGCCCTCAACCATATAAAACCTAGCGAGTACCCGCTTAACATTACCATCGAGTATTGGATGATGCTGACCAAGCGCAAGAGAGAGTATCGCGCCTGCAGTAGAGCGACCAATGCCCGGTAAGTCCATCACCGCTTCTAATGTTTGTGGGAATTTACCCTTATAACTATCTCTGATCACCTTTGCAGCTTTATGAAGATTTCTTGCTCTGGCGTAATAACCAAGCCCAGTCCAATGGTGTAACACTTCATCTTCCGGTGCATCGGCCAACGCAATTACCGTTGGGAAGCGCGCCATAAAGCGCTCAAAATAAGGAATAACTGTGGTTACTTGAGTCTGCTGTAACATCACCTCTGAAACCCATACTTTATACGGCGTTTTTCCGAGTTGCCACGGCAGTGTTTTTCTACCATGAAGGTGATACCAAGACACAACTTGCTCACCAAACCACTTAGCTTGTTGCTGGCTAACTTTCATAAACTTGACTAGTACTTGCTACAAAGCCGCCAGTGTAATCACAATCGCTTTAATAGTCACCACGTAAAGTTTCACTCTATACTTGTTTATTGCCAACTGAATGACGATAATATGCGACCATTTTCACGAGCATAGAAATGACCATGAACGAATCAAGCAAAAGTGCGCTCGAACAAGCGCAGGAAGAAGGCAAGTACATCAGAAAAGTGCGTAGCTTTGTTAAGCGTGAAGGACGTCTTACTAAAGGCCAAGCAGCATCGCTAGAAAAATGCTGGCCAACAATGGGACTGGAACACCAACAAGGTTTGCTAGACTTTACTGAAGTATTTGGTAACAGCAATGATGTCGTTCTTGAGATTGGATTTGGTATGGGTAAGTCTCTCGTTGAGATGGCAAGAAATAACCCACAACAAAACTTTATTGGCATAGAAGTACACCGTCCAGGTGTAGGTGCTTGCTTGATGGATGCAGATGAACAAGGCATCACTAACTTACGTGTTTTTGAACATGATGCTGTTGAAATCTTAGCAGATTGTATCGCTGATGGCAGCCTTGCTAAATTACAGTTATTCTTCCCTGATCCGTGGCATAAAAAGCGTCACCACAAACGTCGCATTGTACAACTTGAGTTTGCTGAAAAAATACGCCAAAAGCTTAAAGTCGGTGGTGTGTTCCATATGGCAACTGACTGGGAAAACTATGCCGAGCATATGCTTGAAGTGATGAGTGCAGCACCTGGTTATAAAAACCAGTCGCAAAGCAATGACTATGTTCCTCGTCCAGACTTTAGACCGCTGACTAAGTTTGAGCAACGAGGCCATCGTTTAGGACATGGCGTTTGGGACTTAATGTTCGAGCGTATTAGCTAAACAACCCCTCTTTATAATGGAGCGGCTCAACAGGCTGCTTCATCGCCCAGCTATTTGAGTACATTCATTAGGAGTTAGCGTTGCAGTTTACCAACCCGAGTTTATTACTACTTCGTAATGAAGAAGAGCTTATTGCCAACAATATTCTGGTTATTAACCATCAGCGCGATGGCTTCCTACGTGAATTAAAAGCGCTCAATCCAAGTTCGGCAATTCATGCGTTTAGTTTCGATTTTGCAGACCACCTTCACGCCGATAAAATTGCCGATGTTAAGAGTTATGTAGACCATCAACTACCGCAGTTGCAAGATATTGAGTTAGTTATTTATTATTACCCTAAATCAAAACCTGAAGCGCAAATGGTATTTGATAACATCCGCCACTTGAGCACGGCTGAAACTAGGTTACTCGTTGTTGGCGAAAACAAAAGTGGGGTTAAAAGTGCAGAAAAGCAACTTAAAGAGCACGCTGCACACTGTTATAAATTAGAAAGCGCAAAACACTGTGTTTTATATGAGTTTGATCAGCTTACTGCCAACCCAAATTTTGACGTAAGCCATTACATACAGACATTTTCAGTGCGTATCGCCAAGACCGAGTTCACCGCCGCGAGTTTGCCCGGTGTATTTAATCATGGGAAGCTCGACGCTGGGACTCAGCTATTACTGGAAAATGTCATCCTTCCCTATAAAGGCAAAGTGTTAGATTTTGGCTGTGGTGCCGGGCTTATCGCCTGCTACGCCTTATTGAACAGCCCAACACTTAAATTCACCTGTTTAGATGTCAATGCACTTGCGCTATATGCTACGCAGCAAACCTTGGCTTTGAACAACCTCGGTGCAACTTTGCTGCTTAGCGATGGTTTAAGTGAGCTAAACGGTAAATTCAACCTTATATTGAGCAACCCACCATTTCATACGGGCCTTTCAACAGACTATGATATCGCTGAACAATTTCTACATAACATCAAGCGTCATATGGATACCAAGTCTAATATTCAGTTGGTTGCAAATAGCTTCCTAAAATATCCTCCTATTTTAGAAGCTCAATTTGAACAGTTTGAAGTTGTCACTAAAAACACTAAATTTGCCATCTATAAAGCGCAGTAGTTTACTAGCTCTAAGGTTTACTTGCATATATCAAGTAAACCTTCACTCAAACCGACCTTTTATCTTTTCATTTTCAAAGATTTGCTCTACTTTATTATAATGAGTTACTGAATCTCAAAAGCTCTGTAGCCGCAGCCAAGGCTGATCATACAGCTGGAATAAGAATGAGTAAGCAATTAACAAAAACAAGCATTAGAAAAGTATTGATCAGCGCAGTGATGCTTGTAACTGCGCTGTGTCTCTCTTTATCCATTTCTATTTCCACTTACCTTGATGTAAAAGAACAAAAGCAATTAATCATCAATAAGATAGAGATGATAGCTGACATCGTTGCTTTTAATTCTCAGATCACTATTTTGTTCGATGATCGAAAGACCGAAGATGCACGTCTCAAATCTTTTCAGCAAGTAGACATAATTAAAAACATCCATATATATGCTATGGATGACGTAACCAACACCCCTGTATTTTTTACCAGTTACAACGCTAGTCGAACACCACCGGTACCACTAAAAGTTAATCAAATAGAGGAGTTGAAGACCCCTAAGGTCTCAGAAGATTACATTGAGCTAATCAAACCTGTTGTTTATGAAGGCAATATTGAAGGTTATGTGTATGTTCGCGGAGGTCTTGAGCGACTTTCTAACTATATTAATAAAAAAATACTGGTAGATATTGCACTCACCTTATTCGTCCTGCTCCTTGTATTGCTAGTTTCAAGAGGGATCCAAAAGCGTATAGCGACGCCAATTGAAGAACTCTCAACGCTATTGCAAGACGTTTCGAAGAACCATAATTACAGTGCTAGAGCTCCTGGCAGCAATATCGCAGAACTAAACGTGCTGGCGAATAATTTAAATATCATGTTAGCTCGCACCGAGAATCAACTAGAGCGTCATAAAGCTGACAAGCAAGAAATAAAACAACTCAACCAGAGCTTGGAGGAAAAAGTTAATCAACGCACAATTGCGCTAAGAGAGGCTAACCAAGAACTGCTGAACGCGTTAGAGCGTATGCATCAATATCAAAACCAAATCATCGAGAACGAAAAAATGGCTTCGCTGGGGCAGATGGTGGCTGGCGTTGCGCACGAGGTAAATACCCCTATCGGCTTGGGTATTACAGGATCTACGCTATTAAGAGATAAATTATCCGATATTCGCGAAGCGTTTCAAACAAAGTCTTTAACCTCCAAGCAGTTAGAGCGCTTTGTTAAAGATGGAATTGAAAACCTTGATCTCATCTACCGCAACCTAAACCGAGCGGCTGAGTTGGTTTCTAGCTTTAAGCGCCTTGCCGTAAGCCAGGATCTAGAAGTGAACTCACGAATAGATTTGTCAAACCTGCTTACTGAAGTCGTAGCATCTATGCGAGCTGAACTCTCCACGAAACAGCCTGAAGTGACCATTGACTGTGACACTGGACTTGCCATCGAGAGTAAAGCAGGACCATTACAACAAGTGCTAGAGCAGCTTATATCTAATTCCTTACTCCATGGCTTTAAAGACCAACAAAACAACAGCATTTCAATTACAGTAAAGTCATCAATGGGGCAACTCGCGATTGAATATGCAGACAACGGGATGGGTGTTCCCAAAGCAATTAAAAAGCGTATCTTCGATCCGTTTGTAACCACTCGTAGAGGTGAGGGTGGAAGCGGTCTAGGTATGCATTTAGTTTATAACTTAGTAACTCAAGCACTTGGGGGAACAATCACCTTAGATGAAGAATTTAGCCAAGGTGCCAAATTTATTATAACGCTCCCACTTTCAGGTGATCTAAAATGAGGTTGATTAATCTGACTATTTTGCTTTTATTTGTTTCCTTATATTCAGCTGCAAAATCCCCAGATCAGGTTCGCTCAGCCTTTCTCTATCAGATGGCAAAATTCGTCGAGTTTCCCGACGAAAACACAAAGTCCAGTTTCCAATTCTGTTTTTATTCTCTCGAATCAGGACCCGCTTCTGAACTAAAAAGTGCAACAAAGCTGAACGTGCGAGGAAAACCGATTAAACTCGTAGAAGCAAAAAAAACGTGGAGCTATAAGGAACTTTCCAGCGCTTGCGATATCACATACATTGATGAAACTAACGAAAATGATATACTGTCCGCTTGGACCGATACAATAGAGTCAAACATGTTGACCGTGGGCGAAAGTATTGAGTTTTTAGAAAGAGGCGGGATTGCTTCTTTGGTCCAAGAAGGGAGCAAAATTCGACTGTATATAAATAAGCAAGCCCTAGAAAAACAGTACTTCATCGTGCGCTCAAGGCTGCTTGCCGTATCCAAGTTTCATCCCAACTGATTTTACTTGTTAACAATTGGATAAGCTCCTATAATCGTAAATATTCGGATTTATTATATAAGTCCGGACACATTGTAAATTATATATTCCGAAAAGGTTAATTAATAATGCAAACGCCAGTCATTCTAATTGTAGAGGATGAAGACGTAACTCGACTGAACCTCGTTAGTTTATTTGAAGCGGAAGGTTACAAAGTAATCGAAGCCATTGATGGCGATGACATGCATGACAAGTTGACATCAAATGATGATGTAAACCTTGTAATCATGGATATCAACCTTCCTGGTAAAAATGGTTTAATTTTGGCGCGTGAATTACGCCAGAAGAAAAACATCGGCCTTATTTTCCTAACAGGTCGTGACAATGATGTTGACCGCATTCTTGGTCTTGAGATTGGTGCTGATGATTACATCACAAAACCATTTAACCCGCGTGAACTAACGATTCGTGCTCGCAACCTGATCTCTCGTACTGGCACGTCTGCAGAAGAGTCAACAATTGATAGCAACGGCGTTATTACTTTTAATGGTTGGGAGCTAGATGAAAACAGTCGCTGTTTAACATCCCCAACAGGTGATTCAAAGCGCCTACCAAAAGGTGAATATCGAGCACTCCGTCTAATGCTAGATTCTCCAGGCCGTATTTTTAGCCGTGAACAGCTTATCAAGCACATGACAGGTCGTGAACTTCGCGCAAATGACCGCACTGTTGACGTTACTATTCGTCGTATTCGTAAGCATTTCGAAACTGATAACAACACGCCTGAATTAATCAGTACAATTCACGGTGAAGGTTACCGTTTCATTGGTAAACTCGACGCTCAATAATCGTTTTTACTGATCTTCAGCGAGTTTTGCAATTAATGGATGAAGGGCTTCTTGCCCTTCTTCTATTTTAACCTCTAACTCAGATACCCAATCCAATAGTGTCGCTTCCTCTTTACCCTCTGACTCTAATTCCATTTTCTTTGCTTGTAATTGGGCAAGTTGCAACCCTACAGAGCCAGCAGCACCTTTAACTTTATGTGCAACCGCACCGTATTCCTCAATATCATTTTGTGCAACAGCCTCTCTGAGTTCTTGACAGTACTTAGGATTGAGCTTGGTAAATAGGTCACAGCTTCTTTGGAATGCAGCAGCCCCCATAGACTCAACAAAATCGCAAATGGTCTCTATATCTAAATCTGAGTATTCGGGCTGTGACAATGCTTCTCGAATATCAATGCTTTGTTTGTTTTTTTGTGCCTCAATTCCAAATAATTCTGCGAGCATTTTGTCGAGTTTAGTGGTATTTATTGGTTTGGCCAAAGCCCCCTGAACACTGATCCCCTCTAACTCCTGCTCAGCGCTTCTAACATTCGCGGTTAAGGCTACAATCGGTAAGTGATCGAAGTGACTGTCTTCTCTTATTTGACGCGCGACTACGTCACCATTTATATCTGGTAACTGCATATCCAATAGAATTAGGTCTAGCTCATCCTCAGTCTCAACAAATGAGAGCGCATCCTCGCCAGTTTCAGCCCAAATAACTTCATGTCCACGCTGCTCTAATAGATTTGTCGCAATCTCCGCGTTTAACGGCACATCCTCAACAAGTAAAATGTACAAACTTCTACCAGCATAGCTCTGTTCTTTCGGTGCATTACATAGCTGTAATGGGATCTCAACATCAAAACGACTCCCCTTACCTTCTTGGCTAGTAACCGCTATCGTTCCTTTCATAGCCTGAACGAGAGCTTTAGTAACAGCAAGGCCAATTCCTGAACCAATTGCATTGCTACCAGATGCATCCGGAGCCTTGTAATACATTTCAAAGATCCGCTCAAGCTGATCTCCGGATATTCCCATACCAGTATCTATAACACTAATTGTCAGCCATGGTCCATCATCTCGATTCTCGCGGCGACATTCCAGCGTCACATTACCCTTGTGGGTAAACTTAACCGCATTATTAATTAGATTCCAGAGTACCTGACGCAAACGTGTCGGATCGAGTAATGCGTAAACGTCCAATATTCCAGAGCGATTGATAGTAAACTCTAGGCCCTTTTGATCAGCAATTAGGCCTGCAAAGTTGACCACATCATTTATAAAATCAGAGACATTGATACTGTCCGTTGCTATATCTAGCTGCTCCCTATCAATTTTATCTAAATCAATGATGTCGTTAAAAATATTGCCAAGCGTCTCCGCACTTGAAAACACGGTATTACACCAGCTTTTTTGTTGCGCCGTCAGATCAGTGTCTAACATCATGCGCGTCAGACCAACAATACCATTAAGCGGGGTTCTTAATTCATGACTTAGCGTAGCAATAAACTTTCCTTTATCCTTATACGCAGTTTCTAACGCCTGCTCAGCTTCTTTACGACTAGTAATATCACGGCCAAAGGCCAGCAAGCCTATATATTCGCCGTTATCGTTGATAAATGGCAGCTTACGCATTTCAAACCAACGAGACTCGCCTTCAACAGGATACTCAACGTCAAGTGTTAATGGTTGCTGTGTTTCTGATACCTGGCTATCTGTTTCTAGTACTTTTGGAAGATATTGCTTTGAATATATCTGTTCGACTGACTTACCAATTAGTTCTTCACTGCTTTTGCCCATCACTAATTCAAACATCTTGTTACAACCTGCGAATACACCGTTTTCATCGCGGTAATAGAACAGATCAGGAGATGAATCAACAATACTCCGCAGCAACATACCTTGCTGCGCAAGTTCTTGTTGGGTCTTTTTACGTTCTGCAATTTCTTTTCTTAATTCATCTATCGCGCGGTGTTTAGCATGCAGAGCAATTTTACGCTCGTCAATCTCACTATTTAAACGATTAATATTATCCTTTAGCGTTTGGTTCAGCATCTTTTCTTGTTGTGTTGCCGACTCCAAATAAGCCTTGGATGAATGTACCTCCCGCATTGCTGCGACGGACATCATGATGAGAGCCGGCGCAATAACAGCAGTTAAGAAAAAGAGTGCCGATATATCGACAATTTCAACTACACCTAATGCAACATAGTAAAACATGCAAGATAGAATAACTGCAACGAAGAGCGTAAAAGCATAAGCGATGGCAAACGCCCGCTTGTTGCCGTATTTTTCTACCAAGTTTGATAAAATTCGAGCCCATGAGCCAAACGAATTTTCTGTCATATTATTACTTCACCATTGTTAAACACTTGTCAGGCAAGTTTATATTCTACCGCTTGAGCCTGACTGAATTGCTTTTCAAGCCCTCAAAGTAAATATTATACAAAAGCCCTAGTAATAAGCGAGTATAGAAATTGCAGGGTCAGATCATTCAGTCAATTTCATGTACGCAAAGCAGAATGATAGATAACAGAAATGAGACTCTGTATCACTAAATGCACAAATCATCTAATTTAGTGCGGATAGATTTAAGCTCACCATCCCAACTTAATCTGATTTCGTGTAATATGCCCGTTTTTTAAGTCGTGAGAAAAGAGAACGTCGATGCAAAATAACATGCCAGACATTGCACACAGTGCTAGTGCGTTACAAACGGGAACTTTAGACTGGGTAGGCATGGGTAACATAGAGTTGCCTTTAGTAATAGAAAGCAAAGGCCTAAATCAAGTTACTGTTACAGCCAAAGCCGATGCTTTTGTTAATTTGCAAAAAGAAGACGCAAAAGGCATTCACATGTCACGCCTCTTTCTAGCTCTTGACACGCTTTCTTGTGAGCAAATACTTACACCAAAAACTCTAAAACAGTTGTTAGATAACTTTTTAAGTACGCATAACGACTTAAGTACAGGTGCAAAAGTAACACTACAGTTTGAATTGCCTATCAGACGCCCTTCGCTTTTAAGTAAAAAAATGGGATGGAAATCATACCCAATTACCCTTGATGCGACGTTGATAAACGGTATTTACAAGCTAGAACTGGCGCTTGACGTTGCTTACTCGTCTACTTGCCCCTGTTCAGCTGCACTGTCTCGTCAACTGATCCAAAACGCTTTCCAACAAGCTTTTGATGGTAAACAATTAGATTTCCATAGTGTGCATGACTGGCTAGGTAGCACAGAAGGGATCGTTGCAACCCCCCACTCTCAGCGCTCGATTGCAAATATAAAAGTTAAGCTCACAGATAATAGTAGTGAGTTTGAGATTTTAGATCTGATCGAATTGGTTGAAAACGAGTTAAAAACTCCTGTTCAAGCCGCAGTAAAACGAGAAGATGAACAAGAATTTGCGCGCCTTAACGGCCAAAACCTAATGTTTTGTGAAGATGCAGCGAGGAAGTTAAAAGCATTGCTAAACCAGCAAACTTATTTAGATTTCTACGTTAAAATCAACCATTACGAATCCCTTCACGCCCATGATGCTGTAGCTTATGCCGTGAAAGGGGTTGAAGACGGCTACAACGTTTAATTATAGCAATTGGTATTAGAGCCGCTCCGTTGACTACTATTATTAATCAGAGCTAGATAGCTCTGATTAATCTCCTCCCATACACAACGAAGTAAGTGCTGTATTACCGTAAGTTATCCACTCAACGGTGGGCACGGTTTAATTTGCGAATAAACTGCTCGACGAGCACTTCTTGGTTTTCTAAAGCCTGCTCTGTATTTTTCATCGTTTCATGCGTCTTGCGCGCACTTTTCATAGACTCATCCGCAAGGCCTGAAATTGTCACTGCATTTGCGTTCAACTCATTAGAAACACTCGACATCTCTTCTGTCGATGTCGCAATTTGATAGTTCAAACCTGATATTTCATTTACTATTGTGTTGATCGTTTCAAGGCTCACTTTAGTGCCTTCTGCCTTTACTACACATTCAGAAGAACGCTCTACTCCACTTTGAATTGCAGTAACTGCCCTCTCTGCTCGTTGCCTCAGATCGGCAATAATACCATTAATCTCGGTTGTCGAATCTTGTGTCCTTTGCGCAAGCGCCCTTACCTCATCAGCAACAACCGCAAACCCTCTGCCTTGTTCACCTGCACGTGCAGCCTCGATAGCAGCATTTAAAGCGAGTAAGTTGGTTTGCTCGGAGATCCCACGGATCACATCAACAACCCCTTCGATGTTAACCGTTTGCGCATTAAGATCTTCTATGTCTTTTTGAGTGCGAGATAGCTCTTCCGATAAAGCATAATTATTCTCCATATTGTCATCAACGGCTTTGTTGCCTCTCACAACGGATTCAAGCGCCGCTTCGGATTGCTGCGCTGCATTGTTAGTATTAGAGGCTATTTCACCAATCGAAACAGACATCTGATTAATTGCTGTTGCTAAGGAGCCGGTTTGCGCTTGCTGTCGATTTAAAATATCAGAACTCGTTTTGCATTCTTGCATCGTTTTGGTTGCGTATTCTGAAACGGTGGCACTAGCATCTTTAACACGCCCAAGCACAGCCCGAAGCTCGGATTCTCTAGCGAGTAAAGCAAGCTCTATAGATGCAACATCATTAACCTTATTGAGATACACTTTTTGCATCAGAGGGTTATCGTATACTTTTTTTGCTTTTTCGCTGAGCGACCGCACTGGAGCAAGGCGAGAATAAGTAATAAATAAAACAGCAAGAGTAAGTAGAGTTTCAGCGAGGTAATTCCAAGGTGATGATAAAGCTGAGATCAACATGGTTAAGGCATAAAAAACAATTATTATTGCCATCATTTGAGCTGACAAAGACCAAGAAGCTCGAGTAAATTTACTTGGTGATACACCATTATTTAAATCTGCGTAGATTTCCTCTGCACGGTTAACGACCTCCCGGCTCGGCTTTGTCCTTACCGATTGATATTCGACAGTCTTACCTGATGCATCTTTAATAGGAGTAACAAAAGCATTAACCCAATAGTGATCGCCATTCTTGCAGCGGTTTTTAACCATTCCCATCCAAGGTTTACCCGTTTCGATATAATCCCATAGGTTCTTGAAAGCGGCTTTAGGCATTGTTGGATGCCTAACGATATTATGGGGCTTCCCCTCTAACTCGCTAAGTGAAAACCCTGCAACTTCACAAAACTGCGAATTCGCATACTTTATCTGACCTTTTACGTTTGTCGTTGAAAGTAGATTGTAAGAACTTGGATAATCATTCTCTTTTCCTGTGTAATCAGCTCTACCTTTTGTCATAGCTCGCTCTCGATTAAAAAGGGCAATAGATAATAAATTATTACTTTCTTAAAAACCGTAAGAGATTTCACCGAAAGACTGATTGAGATCATAGTGAAATATGATTTGATACCAATTTACACAATTAAGTGTGCTATTTTGAAGGATCAAGTACTAAGACAAATTGGTATGAATGCTTAACGAACAACAGAAAGTTAATATAAAAGCTAGCAGAGTTCTGAACTTAAACAACTAAGAAAGGCAATATGAATATGATTAGAATAGAAGATGGAAAGTAAGTGGCGTCCCCTAGGGGATTCGAACCCCTGTTACCGCCGTGAAAGGGCGGTGTCCTAGGCCTCTAGACGAAGGGGACGCAGAATTTTTTGCA
>NZ_JAKRFW010000080.1:0-12985 GCF_022347905.1 Pseudoalteromonas sp. Of11M-6
CATAATTCCTAGTTATCCTTACATTTTGTTCTAACCTAAATAAAACCAGACCACGAGAAAAATCGCAACAAAAAATTACATAAATTCAACAAAAATGCTGTGCTAACTCATCCCAAAACCACAATTTTTATTTTCGAAACCGCAAAAAGCACTCCTTCCATGCAAACAGACAAAACAAAAAATCTAATAATTTCAGTAAATTAAATTTTGGCATGCGACTTGTTATCTACTGAGTAATAACAACCTTTATTCCACCAGAGATATCAACATGGATATACAAGTCGAACATAAAAAGCGCAACAAGGTTAACTGGTTGTGGGCTGTTGGCGGAACCATTTTCGCCGTAGTTATTATATGGCTGCTAATACAGCCCTCAGCGCAGGCATCTTTGCCTATGGCAAAAACATGGATTGCGGAGGTCCAGCAAGGGGATTTAGAGGTCAGTGTATCTGGATATGGTCAGCTTAAATCGAAAACGCCGCGTTTGATAAGTGCCGCGAGCGATGCCACGGTTGAAGAAATTGTGTTGCGCCCAGGTGCACAAGTTAACCCCGACAGCATCATTATGAAGTTACAAGATGCAAACTTGGCCCAATCTTTAAAAAATGCCAAACGCAGTTTGGCGCAATCGCAAGACCAATATTTACAGCTCGATATCAATCAACAACGAGAACTGCTGTCTCACCAAGCGGATTTAGAAATTCTGAGATCTGAGTTAGAAAGTGCCGAGCTGGAGGTTAGCGCTCAAGGAGAATTGGTTGAAGATGGAGTTGTTTCTAAACTCGACTACCAACGCGCGGTACTTACCCATCGCCAGCTGAAACGCCGCATTAATATAGAGCAGCAGCGAATAGCGCAATTACAGACCTTACACAAAGCCAATCTACAGCTTGCGCAGTCGAATATTGATGCCAGTAATGAAGCATTTTTATTGGTGCAAGATAGGGTGAATAAGCTCACCGTACGAGCTGGGATCAAAGGGGTCTTGCAACAACTTCATGTGGAACTTGGACAAAGCGTCTCTCTTGGCACTCAATTGGTGTTGGTTGGTAGCACCACAGATTTATATGCGCAATTGCAGATCCCACAAGCCTATGCCCAGCAAATAAAGCTGGCTCAGCATGTGAGCATCAATACCCGTAACGACTTAATTGAAGGCCAAGTGTCGCGCATTAATCCAATGGTACAAAATGGCAATATTGAAGTTGAGGTGACACTGCCTAAAAGTCTGCCCGCGAGTGCTCGCCCCGAGCTAAATATTGAGGGAAAAGTCTCTATCGACAAATTGAGTTCCGCACTGTTCATCGACAAACCCGTCGGTGCAAAACCTTATAGCCAAGCAACCTTATATCTTGTTGATAAAGAAAAACAACAAGCCCATGCAATTCAAGTACACTATGGCGCAGAAACGTCACAGCACATTCAACTACTCAGTGGCGCTTCGACAAATCAGCAGTTTATTTTGTCAGATATGACATCTTATGCCGACACACCCGTAGTGACTTTGAGCAAATAACAAACCAAAGGAAGAACAATGAATAATAAACACGTTATTGAACTTAGAAACATCACTAAAAAGTTTGTCCTCGGCGGAATGGAAACACTGGCACTGCGTGGCGTAAACCTCAATGTAACTCAGGGCGAATATCTGTCAATTTCAGGCCCATCGGGCTGCGGTAAATCAACACTTCTAAATATTCTTGGTTTATTAGACAGCCCAAGCACCGGCACCTACACAATTGCGGGTAACGATGTCAGTAACCTTGACGTCAACCAAAGAGCCACACTAAGAAATAAACATATTGGCTTTGTGTTTCAGTCATTTAATCTCATTGATGAATTGAACGTCTTTGACAATATCGCCTTACCTATCAAGTACAGTAGCACTGCACTCTCAAATACTGCGTTAAAAGAACGGGTAATGACTTGCTTGGAGTTAGTACAAATGACCCACAGAGCAGAACATAAGCCCAATCAACTGTCAGGCGGACAGCAGCAACGTATCGCCATCGCCCGTGCACTCGCCAATCAGCCAGATATTCTGCTTATTGACGAACCTACAGGAAACTTGGACTCAAAAAATGGCGATGCCGTAATGAACATGCTGAGCGACCTAAACGCCCAAGGCACAACCATGTGTATGGTTACCCACGACCCTAGGTATGCAGACATGGCAAAACGTAAACTGTTCTTGTTAGATGGGGTGATGGTGGATGAAATGAATTTGGAGATGGTGGGATGATAAAAGAGGAATGTAAGCTCGCACTGTCAAATCTGAGGAAGCTTCCGGGATTTAGTCTTACCGTACTTGTCACCCTAGCATTAACCTTAGCAGCGCTAACGGTAGTGATTAATATCAACCATAGATTGATCACGCAACCGCTCCCCTACCCTGATGCAGATAAGCTGTGGGTGACCGATCAAAGCGAAACCATTAATGGAGAAACCCAATATGGATTCCAACTGCTCTCCACCCAGTTTCAGCTATATCAAGATAAGCAATTTATCGACAAAATGACGATGATGCACTTGGTATCATCTCGTTTTATGGACATTAAGGATATGCCCACGGTAGACATAATTCGAGTGACTCCCGAATTCTTTGAGTTGTTAGGCACGCCACTGCATCTTGGTCGCGCGCTAAAGCAAGACGAAGGCGTCAGCGATGAACAAAAAGTTTTAGTCCTGAGTTATCATTCTTGGATAACGCACTTTAATGCCGATCCAGATATCGTTGGTAGCTACACCTCCATAGATCGTGAACGCTATCAAATTATCGGAGTAACGGGAGAAGCGTTTGAAGTGCCTGAGATCTTTGGTGGCTTTCCCGTTAGCGGCTTTAGTAGCTTTCCGGAGCCTGTCACCACCACCTCGCACTGGAATAACATCAGTAGCCAGTTTAACGGTATCGCTCGACTGAAAGCAGGTGTAAACATTGAGCAGATGAATCATGCGCTGGGCGAACAGATTAACACGCTTTACCAATCCCGTGAAAACGTAGCGCCTAACACGCGAATTGGCGCTCAGTTTACACCACTGCGCGACAAAATAGTTGCACGAAGTGATGAGCTCGCCATTACCTTGTTGTTCTCAGCTGCGGTTTTGGTGCTCATTGCCCTGACCAATGTTGTTAATTTATTTCTCTCAAGGGCTGCGCAAAAACAGCGCACCATGGCAATTCAAGTGGCACTGGGGGCAAAGCCTACTCACATTTTTGTCAGTATGTTTTGCGAAAGCGTCCTGTTAGTGGGGGCAGCTACTATACTCGGATTATTGCTTGCCGAGTGGTTGAATGTTTGGTTAGCAAACGACTTGAGCTATTTATTTAGTCGCATGCAGGGCTTAACTCTAGATTGGCCGACCATAGTGGTTGCTTGTGCACTGAGTCTGATAATGGCGCTACTCATCGCCTGGTTTACCAGCAAACAAGTAAACTATTATGCCCTAACAGATGCGCTACACAGCAGCGGTAAAGGCACTGGCGCGCAAATTTCCAAGCGTACTCGTCAAGTGTTGGTGGCATTACAAGTATGCTTTGCCAGTATTTTACTCTTTCTTGCAGCCAACAAATTAGTTCCCGCATACGCGCAAATGACCCATCCCACTGGGTTTGATACTGAGCATTTGTACTATGTCCGTATCGACGGCAGTGCCACAGGAATCGATAACTTTGAGCTTGGCAAGCAAATCAAACAGCTTTTAGCCAATCAAGCGAGCATCACATCGATATCGGCAAGTTATGCTTCGCCTTTGCAAATGGGATGGCAAAATTATTTGTATGACCAAAATATTGCGCTGATCGGTATCGTCAGTTTGTCCTTTTACGACGAAGACGGTTTCACTGCGCTTTCACTACCACTTGAGCAAGGAAGCCGGTTTACACCGATCATGGCCTCAGGCTCAGACAACAATGAAATAATTCTCTCGGCCTCACTCGCTAAGCGTTTGTACAAAGATGAAAATCCAATCGGTCAAACCCTCTATGCTGACAGAGAGGTGCCAAGAAAAGTGGTTGGGGTTGTGAGTGATATTTACGTACCTACGGGCAACCGAGGCTATACCTTAGAGCGCTATTACTTGCCTGTCACTGAAGGCAGCACATCTTTTATTATCAAGGGGAATTCTGCACTGTCAAAAGTCCAATTAACTCATGCTCTCAAGGTCATTCATCCGAGTCTAAACTTTGCTTTTTTTGAGCCTGTAGATGGCATGCTAACCCAGAGGTTAAGACAAACTTGGCTGCAAGCAATGTTGACTGTCGCCCTATTAGCCCTTACCTTAAGCCTAGCTGGCGCAGGGATCTACGGCGTGCTCAATTACAGCGTACAAATGCGTCGCTATGAGCTTGGCATTCACTTGTCGTTGGGCGCACATACACACAAACTGATAGCACAAGTGCTCAAGCAGAGTCTAACACCGGTAATGATTGGCCTTGGAGTGAGTGCATTAACCGTTGCAATCGGATATGGGATACTGACAAAGATAAGCACAACTGCTATTTCCATGAGCTGGTTCGCTGTTATCGTGACAATCCCTATCATGCTGCTGATTGCGCTCATCGCAAGCTATTTACCTGTGCAAAGGGTGATAAGCCAAGATCCCATTAAAGCGCTAAGAAACGAATAAGTTAATAACAACAGGAATGAGTAGGCAAAGCGTGGCGTGTAAACGCTCTTTGCCTACAACACACTATGCAAGGTTCAATTTTAATCGTTGATGACAAGGCCGATATCCGCCTTAGCTTACAGTTTTTACTAAAAAACCACGGTTTTACCATTTTCCAAAGTAGTAGTCTTGATTGTGCCGCTAAGCAGCTCAATGCGCACGACATTGATATTGTACTGCTAGACATGAACTATGAGCTCGATACGACATCCGGCGATGAAGGTCTCGCTTTTTTGAGTCAGTATGCAAGCCAAAGTAGCGCAACCTTTATTGCGATGACCGCTTGGTCTAGCGTCGAACTCGCCGTCGAAGCCATGCAGCGCGGCGCCAAAGACTTTTTTGCCAAGCCTTGGGACAACCACGCTGTAGTAATGATGGTGAAAAAGCATTTAGGGCTAAAGCAAATCACTGCAAAACAACAATCGGCTTCCCCCCTACTAACCACAGCTAAAATAGCGCCAAATGTAGACCATGCTGATGCGTTACTCTGGTTAAGCCCTACGATGCAAGCGCTAAAAAGCCAACTTGATCGCATTGCCAAAACCAAAGCGAATATATTGCTTAGAGGGGAAAATGGTACGGGAAAATCACAAATTGCCAGCTACATCCACCAGCAAAGTAACATCACAGGCAACTTTGTGAGCACCAATATGGCGGCCATTCCAGAGTCACTGTTTGAAAGTGAAATGTTTGGCCATGTGAAAGGTGCGTTTACTGACGCTAAACAGGATAGACAAGGTCGTTTCTCAATGGCTGAGCAAGGGACTTTGTTTTTGGATGAGGTAGGCACACTCACAGAGCCTCAACAAGCGAAGCTACTACGAGTATTAGAAACAGGGGAATATGAAGCTGTTGGCTCGAGCAAAACGCAGCATGCAAGCTGTAGAATTATTAGCGCAACTAATGCAGATTTAGAGTCGCAACAACAAGCAAGTCAATTTCGTAGTGACCTGTATTTCAGACTAAATACAATGGAGTTTGAGATCCCACCACTGCGCTCGCGTCGCACAGAGATAATTCCGCTGGCCGACTTTTTTATTCAAAAGCACGCAATGACCTACGAACTAGACGTAAAACCTTTGTCTCATGCAGCACAAACAAGACTACAAAGTTACGCATTCCCGGGTAATATCCGTGAACTTAGCCATATGATGGAACGTGCGATTTTGCTGTGTGATGGCACTGAAATTGAAGAAAGCGCGCTTTCTTTAAAATCTGTGGTAACCACAGAGCAGAGCGAGCCTGAAGTGATGACGCTAGATCAAGCCGAGCAAAAGTTGATTAAAATGGCGCTGTGCCAATGCCATGATAATGTGGAAGATGCAGCTGTTTTACTTGGGATCAGTAAAAGTGCCCTATATCGTCGCCTTGATAAGTTTGATATCAAAACACGATGAGCTTGCCTATGAAAAAGCCTAACTTTGAACAGACTATCGAGATTTTTTGTCTGGTTATTTGGTTGCTGTTCACCGTGCTCAGCGCTTTTTTTATGGTCATCCTTGAGGTCTCAACACTCAGTGTTATCACCTACTTTATCCTTGTCCTTTGTCCGCTCGCACTGCTGCTGTATCATTTTAAACAGCGCCTGATACAACCTTTTTATCACCTCTCAACCACCATAGAGGCGATTAAAAACGAAGAGTATGGACAGCGCTTGTACACCTCTGACAGCTCAGGCATTCTTCACAGTTTGCAGCAGGAAACACAGCAATTGTGTGAACAGCTGCAATCATTCAAATCAGAGCGAGACCACCAAGCCATATTACTATTTAGGCTCATTGAACAACTGCCCAGCCCCATCGCGATTTTCGATAACGACACTGCACTGGTGCATGCCAATGAAGCCTTCTCAAATTGGATTGGCAAACCATGGCAAAGCCAGCGTTTATTAAAAGCGCATAAGTTTAGCCTTGAATATCATAGTGGACATTGGCACTTTAACCACCCCACCTTAGGTGATGAGTGGCAACTTCGCTATAGCGAGCTTACCATTGCAGGCATGCAGGCGCACTTAGTGATCTTAACCGATGTGCAAGCGGTTGTCAGTCAAGCTCAGCGCGACGCTTGGCAAAAAATGATCAGAGTGCTCAGCCACGAAATTCATAATTCTCTCTCGCCGATTAAGTCACTTGCTCAAACCTTGATAGAAATTCCCACCACGCAAGAAAATCAAGCCGATTTTGAACAAGCGCTTGGCGTGATTGTGCAGCGCAGCGATGGCCTGATGTCATTTGTTAATCGCTATGCAAGCGTTGCAAAACAGCATCAACTTCATATAGAAGCGATATCCATAAGTGACTTACTAACGCCGCTCGTAGGGCTTTTTGACAATCGCGTGAGATTAACCATTGAACAGGACTTTACGCTGCAAATTGATCAAAGCTTACTTGAGCAGGCACTTGTAAACCTGATTAAAAATGCCTTGGAAGCTGGAGGTGAGCGCAATGCTGTTTACGTCAAAGCGTATCACAATCATAAATTCGCAGGTATTGAAGTACTCGATGAAGGGCATGGCATAAAGAACGCTGACAACCTATTTGTACCTTTTTACACCACTAAAGCAGCGGGTAAAGGGATTGGGCTCATCTTAGCTAAAAATATCGTTGAACAGCATAACGGAAAACTGAGCTTAACCAATCGTAAGGATGCACAAGGTGCAATTGCTCATATTCAGCTTCCACTGGTGGCAGCGAATAAGTGAGTGTTCACCGCCACTGCTAGGCAACATTTATTCAGACATTTTAAGCATCGCAATCAACTGACGGCCAGCAGCAATGGTATTGGTTTCACCACTATAGATGTTGTCGCATTCTTTCGATCCAAACACTTCTTTAATCCAAACAAGTAATAATAAGTGTTAACCGATTAACTTTGAGCCCTCGTAAAAGTGCTGTCGATGCTCAAGGTAGCGCATCCACACTCTATCCATTTGCGACTGATATAGTTTTGCGCCATGTTTGTAATCCGTACCGTGCAACAGCAGCATATCCGCAAGTTGCATGCTGCTGGTCATGGCATGCAACATACCTTGCGAAGAGAGCGGATCAAAGCTCATGCTCGCATCACCCACCGCATACCAGCCTTTTGCTGCGCAACTATCCAAACGGGCCGAATTTGCACTTACCATTGGGCGCAGGTATGCTGTTTCTATATTCACCAAGTCCACTAAGGTGCTAAATCCCCTCACCTGCTTTACTTTGGCTAAAAAATCTTGAGCGTTGGTGATGTTGCACTTTTTGATCGCATCAGCGCAAGCCTGCCAAGAAAACACCCGAGGCTGCATATTAGGATCGAGTGAAGAGCATGCCGCGCTCGGCGCACTATACCACCAGCCATTTTCTTCATCGCTTATCACCGCAAACTGTTTCGTCGTGGCAACCTCTGCGGTAAGCCACAGTGCCATTTGCTTATCAAACTGTTGTAGTTTTGCACCGAGTCGCCTCGCCAGATGACAGGCGCGACCGGTGGCATCAATAAGCAGTGTTGTCGTGATAGACATGTCAGTGTCGCGGCCTTCAACCCTAACTTGCCAACTTGATTGTGTTTGCACCACATCAGTAAGCTTTGTAGAAGATAACAAAGGGATACCACGAAGCACTAATTGATCACGAAGCTGCTGTTCAAAATGCTGCCGATGAATGTGCCATCCCAAACCATCGGGGTTTTTAACGTTATCCACTATGGTAGGCGATTCACTACCCCAAAACGAAATCATACCGTGACAAGTGAGATGTTCCGGGCTTTGTAGTAAGTGCAACAAATTAAGCTTTTTGAGAATTCTAGACGCCGCTGGCGGTAAACACTCGCCCACTTTGTCTTTAGCTACGGCGAGCTTATCGACTACTATCACCTGGTAGTGAGGATGCAAGGCAAGTGCAGCAATGCATCCTGCAATGCCTGCACCTACAATTACAATATCCGATTTCCTTTCAGCCATATTAGCCCTTATTATTTGCGATTCCGGCGGTGTGCTTTGTCGGTTTGTGACAAATCAGGACGACAATCTCGCATGCTTTCATTACGACTTGCTGTCAGCAGTTTTTCTGCTTTGTGATCCGCTTTGGCTGGTGTTAATCCTACTTGCATGGTGGTTGGAAAACCAGTTACGCCTTTTTCTGTTTTCGGTAATACCACCGCCAGTTGACCAAACCCAGTGATCATACTGTTGATCTGCTCAATATAGTTGGTTGAAGGGCCTATCGGCAAATCGTTTAGCCACAGCTCCCGGTCATTAAATGCTGCTTGTCGCTCTGCAAATGGTTTAGTTTCATCGACTACCCGGTGATAATTTTGCTCGCTAAGCATATTATTTGGCACTCGTGCAGGCCAAAAGGTCGGTAAATAAGGGTCGTAAGCTTCATTGTAGCCATCGCGACAACTCGCGGTGTCTGTTTGCCAAGGAATGGCCATCCAACGTGTAATGCCACCAGCAACCTGCCCCGTTTTTAATGGGCCGCTCGAATGCAGCGCGATTTCTGATGTCATTTCCACGCCATAATTGGTGCCGTGGGTCGGTGCAGTATCTTCTGAATGTTTAAGACGGAAAGCCTCGCTATACATGCCCGCTGTACGCATTGGCCAAGTCATTTCACATCCAGGGTGGAAAGCATCCGCTAAACAGAACTCCATCGCCGCTTTAGTTAACATCTCTGGTTGCTCAGCAACCGGAATTTCATCAATGCTGGTTGGGGGGCGATAACAAGGGTCGTAATCAGAGTCAAATTCGCCATTCGACCACTGCTGTAACATATTCAACTGAATTTCTGTCAGGGTGACAAACTGCCTTGGCGAGTCATCGGCATCTACACTCATCGCATCGCCGTACAACCAAGGCCACAACTGCGGTGCGGTAGCGGCAAATTTAGGGTTCCAACTATGTTTTTCATCCGCCGTGGTGACTTTTTCTATCTGTCTAAAGTTATTAAAGAGATTACGTCTTGCTTCTTGCCATGTACGTGAATTGTCATTTAAACGGCTGATCCAAGTCTCTGAAGTAAAATCAAAGGGGCTATTCCAGCCAAACCCTGCGGCAAATCCCGCATTAACCCATTGTAAATCGGTTAACCTTTGGAAAATTGGCAGAATGTCTTTACTAAAGGAAGGCTTACCCTTAGGTGCAGGTAGCATCTTGGCGTCAACTGCAACCTGACGCATTAAATCCCACATGGTTCGCGGAGATTTTTGCATTGGTGCGTAATCTGGTGGCGCACAAATAACCCATGCAGGTTTCACATCAAGTGCTTTGCCTTGATATTTCACCTCAGCAGTTACAGGGCCGTCCGAAGTATCGTCGTACCAGCCTTCATTATTACCGAACGTGATCGCCTCGTGGCCTTGAGGATTTTCTGACACCCCGTGCCCACCAAGCATAAGTAAGCGGCCCTTATCATCGGTACGCATTTCGCCTAAGTACACTTTTTTACCGGCAAAGCATCCTTCAAAGCGACTACAACCACACCCAGAAGCAATACCACTGATCTGCTGCGCCCCACCATCAATGAGCAAGCTGTCACGGTCGTTTACATTGAGGTTGCGCAGTAAACTCGGCTCGGCTTCAGCCGCCTCTGGAATATCCAACGCTAATTGAAACTCATACCAAGATGCTTTTTGATTAGCCAAGCGAGCATGCCAAATGATAGAAGCGCCATCGTCGCAAGTGAGTTCTTTAACGATGTTGCCCTCGGCGTCCAATCCATAAATACGAAAACGCGCGGCTTGGCGCTTCAACGCCCCCGTGCTATCGCGATAGTAATTCATATCTCTTGGAATGGCGGTATCGACCTCAGGGCCAATAAAAAATTCTTCAGGGCTGTTACCAACCCGCATTACACCTATGGGTGGGTATATGGCAGCTGAAACAATGGGGTTTTGATTGCAGTGATGTGACATGTTGTAATCCTTTTTACAGTGGTTCAATTCATGAAGCATTACTGCAGTGTAGAAGCTATTTCTGACTTAAACCATTACATCGAATTACAACTTAAACACGAAAATATTTTGCTTAATCTAAGATTTGGATAGGGAATGTTCTAACTCATTGTTGTTAAAGTACAACTTAATTTACCTCCTTGTCTAACCAGAGAATTTTAGGGAAAACACCGCTTCCGCATCCTGCTCTCGCTATGGTGCCAGCTTCCTATAAGCAAGGCGAATTTGCTAACCAATATAGCTATTGGTTAGTAATTAAACACCGTTTGCACTGGAACTGACTGCTAGAAAGGTATTAACTATCCACAACTCAAGTTAATTAGCGAAGGAACTTATATTTTTTATATCATGTAGTCCACAACATTGCAGCACAGGAAGGCTTTCTCTAAAATACATCTAACTTAAAAAAGAGATTGGAAACTCATGGCTCAATATATTTATACCATGTCGCGGGTGAGCAAAGTTGTGCCACCTAAGCGCACTATTCTGAAAGATATTTCTTTATGCTTTTTCCCGGGCGCTAAAATTGGTGTTTTAGGCCTTAATGGTGCAGGTAAATCGACCTTACTTCGCATTATGGCGGGTGTGGATAACGAATTCGAGGGCGAGGCTCGTCCGCAACCTGGTACTAAGATCGGTTACCTACCGCAGGAACCTGTACTAGACGAAAGCAAAACCGTTCGTGAAACGATTGAAGAAGCAGTTGGCGAAGTAAAACGCGCCCTGAATCGATTAGACGAAGTGTACGCAGAGTACGCGATGGAAGACGCTGACTTTGATGCGCTAGCTAAAGAGCAAGGCGAATTAGAAGCTATCATCCAAGCACATGACGGTCACAACCTAGATAATGCGCTTGAGCGCGCTGCCGATGCGCTTCGTTTACCAGAATGGGATGCGAAAATTGAGCACCTATCAGGTGGTGAAAGACGCCGTGTTGCTATCTGCCGCCTGTTACTTGAAAAGCCAGATATGCTGCTTCTTGACGAACCGACTAACCACTTAGATGCCGAGTCGGTTGCGTGGTTGGAGCGCTTCCTTCATGACTACGAGGGCACAGTGGTAGCGATCACCCACGACCGCTACTTCCTAGATAATGTAGCAGGCTGGATTTTAGAGCTTGACCGTGGCCATGGTATTCCGTGGGAAGGTAACTATTCTTCATGGCTTGAGCAAAAAGATGCACGTTTGAAGCAAGAAGAAAAATCAGAGAAAGCACGCCAGAAGTCGATTGAAAAAGAACTTGAATGGGTACGCTCAAATCCAAAAGGTCGTCAAGCTAAGTCTAAAGCACGTATGGCGCAGTTTACCGAGCTTCAGCAAAACGACTATCAAAAGCGTAACGAAACCAACGAGCTATTCATTCCACCTGGTCCTCGCTTAGGCGACCAAGTGATTGAAGTGAGCAACTTACGTAAGAGCTTCGGTGACAGATTGTTGATTGACGATTTGAACTTCAACGTACCTAAAGGTGCAATTGTTGGGATCATCGGTGCAAACGGCGCGGGTAAGTCAACGCTGTTTAGAATGCTAAGCGGTCAAGAGCAGCCAGATAGTGGTAACATCACTATTGGTGAAACGGTTGAAATCGCCACTGTTGAACAGTTCCGTGATGACATGGACGGTAATAACACCGTATTCCAAGAGATCTCTAACGGCCAAGACATTCTTAAAATTGGTAACTTTGAAGTACCAAGCCGCGCCTATGTTGGCCGCTTTAACTTTAAGGGCAATGACCAACAAAAGTTTGTAAAAGAGCTGTCTGGTGGTGAGCGCAATCGTCTGCACTTAGCAAAACTACTAAAAGCAGGCGGTAACGTACTGTTGCTGGATGAACCAACCAACGATCTAGACGTTGAAACGTTACGAGCCCTAGAAAATGCGATTTTAGAATTCCCGGGCTGCGTTATGTGTATCTCGCACGACCGTTGGTTCCTAGACCGTATCGCGACCCACATTCTAGACTACCGTGATGAAGGCCAAATCAACTTCTTTGACGGCAACTACACTGAATACGAAGAATGGTTGAAGAAGACCTTTGGTGCTGAGGCGGCAGAGCCTAAACGTATCAAATATAAGAAGATTGGCTAATAACTAAAACATTAGGGCCTGTTGATCTTTCAAGTTTGTTTTTGCAGCAGTTTGATTGGTATTTATACAAGGCAGAGCCAGCGTAGCGTAGTCATTCTACGTAAGTCTGGTGATAAAGACTTTGTGCTCCTGCAAAGTCACCTTACCCCACATCCTTGTGGGGCAACACAGAAGAAATGCCAATCAAGCGCTGCCCTTTGGGTTGACCTGAGTGCGCTTTGTTCATTGTTGCTCAACTTTTGCCTAGATTACTAGGCGGCAAGTCGAGCGTCGCGACCAAAACACACTCAGAAGAACAAAAATC
>NZ_JAKRFW010000009.1:0-126102 GCF_022347905.1 Pseudoalteromonas sp. Of11M-6
AGCTGGTAGAGCGCGACCTTGCCAAGGTCGAGGTCACGAGTTCGAACCTCGTGTGCCGCTCCAAACACTTACTTTAGGTGTATAAACTAAAAAATGTGACGCAGCACTAGCTCAGCTGCTACAGGTAAGGACGCGACCTAGCGTAGTTACCGACAAATCCAGAGCTAAATATGTGATGCGGCGCTAGCTCAGCTGCAGTAGGTAATCAACGCGACCTTGCGTAATTACCGACAATATAATGAGCTAACTATGGAATGCGGCACTAGCTCAGCTGGTAGAGCGCGACCTTGCCAAGGTCGAGGTCACGAGTTCGAACCTCGTGTGCCGCTCCAACTCTCCTAAATATCCTTGTTTTTCAATCACTCTAAAAAAACCTTGCAGATATAGTCTTATTCCACCAACTTTTCATAACAAACTGATTGCTTAATTTTAATGCTACGCGTAAAATACGCGCTCTTTCGGCCTTACTATTATCGTTCCTTGCCTTACCCCGACTGGCCGAAACGGGACAAGGCTATACTAACCGTAAGGAATATCCATGCGTCATTACGAAATCGTATTCATGGTTCACCCAGACCAAAGTGAGCAAGTACCTGGTATGATCGAGCGTTATACTGGTGCTATCACTGAAGCTGGCGGTACTATTCACCGTCTAGAAGACTGGGGTCGTCGTCAACTGGCTTACCCAATCGAAAAGCTTCACAAAGCACACTATGTTCTATTGAACGTTGAAGCACCAACTGAAGTAATCAACGAGCTTGAAACTTCTTTCCGCTACAACGATGCAGTGCTTCGTAACCTAGTTATGCGTACTAAAAACGCGGTAACTGAAGCGTCTCCTCTTGCAAAAGAAGAGAAAAAAGAAGCAGCTTCTGCTTAATCGTTGTTGATTTCGGATTTGACTAACCTTTCGAGGTAATGGTGAGTAATCAGGTTGACCTGTATACCAATCAATATCTGCTTTCGGGCGTGATTTGTAAAACACCTAAATTTAGTCAAAGCCCAGCTGGGATCCCACATTGCATATTTGTACTTGAGCACAAATCAATGCAATTAGAGGCTGACCTTACTCGAAATGCCTACGTGCGTATTCAAGTGGTTGCCAGTGGAGAACAGTTCCGAAACCAAACTGAGCATTTATACGTTGGGCAAGCATTACAAGTTCGCGGTTTTATAAATCGCCACGAGAGCCGAAATGGCTTGAGTCAGCTGGTATTGCACGCACAACATATTGAAAGAATTAATTGAGGAAATTACTCATGGCACGTTATTTCAGACGTCGTAAGTTCTGCCGTTTTAAAGCGGAAGGCGTACAACAAATTGATTACAAAGATCTGGCTACTCTTAGAAACTACGTAACAGAAAGTGGCAAAATCGTACCTAGCCGTATCACAGGTACTAGCGCTAAATACCAGCGTCAGCTAGCAACTGCTATCAAGCGTGCTCGCTACCTAGCCCTTCTTCCATACACTGACTTACACAAGTAAGCAGCTGATTACTAGTTTTTAAAAGGTGTAGAGACATGCAAGTTATTCTACTAGACAAAATTGCAAACCTAGGTAGCCTAGGTGATCAGGTTAATGTTAAATCTGGCTTCGCACGTAACTTCTTATTCCCTAAGGGTAAAGCAGTTCCTGCAACTAAATCTAACATTGAAACTTTCGAAGCACGTCGCGCTGAGCTTGAAGCGAAAATCGCTGAAGAGCTAGTTGCTGCACAGGCACGCGCTGAAAAACTAGAAGCACTAGCTGAAGTAACTCTAGTTTCTAAAGCGGGTGACGAAGGTAAGCTATTCGGTTCTATCGGTACTCGCGATATTGCTGATGCTATCTCTGCAGTAGGTGTTGAGGTATCTAAGTCAGAAGTTCGTCTACCTCTTGGTACTATCCGTGAGACTGGCGAGTTCGATGTAGCTATCCAAGTACACTCTGACGTTACAGCTACGATCAAAGTAATCGTAATTGCTGAAGCTTAATTTTTAATTGAGCTTAAATTAAAAAAGCCGTGTATTTTTATGCACGGCTTTTTATTCACTTAATTTTCCTAAATGAACCCGAATTTCGGACAGTAAAAACCTAGTTAACAGATATTCTTAATGCTATTGGTTTTGTTGGTATCTAACTCTTAGGTTGAATTAAGTAACCCCTCGAAGAAAATCATAATAATAATCTTATTCATACCAATTTAAGGTGTGACATGGATGATCCTCTCGCTCAAAGTTTGCCTTATATCAAAAGGTAATACTGTTGTAATGTGGTGTAATAAGTTTCCTTTTTAGAAACTTTCGCTCCATGTTATGTTTACATATTATAGGTTAATCCTTTTCTTTGTCTTTTGTCTGTCATAAAGTGGAATAAAATGACAGCGCTATCAATTTAGTGGTGGAATAATTAAATGTCGGTAAATAAAGGTTTTACGCTTACAGAGCTATTAATTGCGGTTGCAATAGTGGCGATCACAGCCAGCGTGGCATATCCGTCATATGTGGAATACGTTCAGGATGGACGTCGTTCGCAAGCACAACAGCAAATGTTGGAAATGGCAGGTGTGATTGAGCGCATATATAGCCGTAATAGTGGCTACCCTGATGCGAGTTTACTTACAGACCTGCCTGAGTCTAAATTCTACACGTTTAAATATATTCCCACTGATAAACCAAATGGCGCAGTTGGGCAATACCGTAACTTGGGGTATCAATTTACAGCCACGCCAATAGTTGGAAAAGCACAAGCGGCTGATAGGTGTGGTGTGCTAAGTATCAACCATCTTGGTGAACAGGGACCGAAGAACAATGACTGCTGGCAATAGATATTTAGGGTTTACCCTGCTTGAGCTGCTTATTTCCATGGCAATACTTGCAATTTTAGCTTCGATAGCTGCGCCAAGTTTTATAAAGCAAATTCAGCAAGACAGACTCACGACGCATGCTAATCAACTGCAGGCGGTATATCGTCTGGCCCGCAGTGAAGCGGTTCGACGAGAGCAGCAGGTGTCACTGGTCGTAGAGGACAGCGACTGGGTTGTGAAAACCAATGAAAATGGCCAATTGACCGAAGTAGGGCGGTTTTCTATTAAACATAGCTCAATAGAAGTGGCACTTGCCGACCAAGTTGTGCGTGAAAGTGGCGAAGTGCTGGCAACAAACAATATATTGATTACCGACAACATTGCCAATACTCAGGATTATCGTTTATGTGTGTTGGTCAGCGGTCAAAGTTGGTTAGCTGAGGCGGAACAAAATTGCAGTTAAGTAAGGGGTTTTCTCTCATTGAGGTCGTGGTGTCGATGTTGGTGGCTGGGTTAATGTTGCTTGGTTTGGCTGCGACGCAGCTTAAGTCATTACAGTTTGCCTCCAATAGCTTTCAATACACAATGGCGTTAATTCATGGTCAAAACGCAATTGAGAGAATATGGCCGTTGTTATGTGAATTGCAACATAACAACAATGATATGACGCTCGCCAATCCACTTATTCAACAGCTGCATCCTGCGGATAGTCGCTTTACGTTAGTGTTGCCTGCGACCTATAGCAATAACATGCAGCTTACGGTGAGCTGGGAAGATAAGCGAGTAAAAAACCCTGCTGAAAACCAAATTTCTTTAACTACCAGTTACCCAGAGGTTGCGGACACTTGTTCTCCGCCGGCAGGAGGGGGCTCATGAAACAGATAAATGGGTATACCTTACTGGAACTCATGGTTGCTATGGTTGTGGGGTTGGTATTGGTTATGGGGATTGCAACGTCGTACACGTCGATAAAAGAAACGGTGACGACAAGCCAGCAGCTTGCAACATCGCAAGAGATTGTTCGCTATACCAATCGAGTGATGATGCGCAGCATCAAGCAAACTCAGGAAGTCCCTACTGTGACGGCGACCGATATTACGATCCGCCAATTGGCAGGGGTCCCCGCTTGTGATGGCAGTGTCCCCATGGTTGACTACACTGAGCGCTATTTTTTACAAGATGGGTATTTAGTGTGCGATCGCGGCACGGGTGATATCAATCTTTTGAAGGGGGTAACTGGACTCACATTTGCAACCGATGCCAGTGGTCAGTTAATTACAGTCACAATACAGGGTAGTAGTTTTCCGACACAATATGGTGCAGGCATACAGATGAATTTTTACGCTGGATTAGGTAGCTAATACAATGAAACAACAACAAGGTTTTACACTGGTTAAAGTGATGCTGCTCGGCGGCATGGCTAGCGTTGTGGTATTCGCTTCCCTCAAGGAAGGTGTTGTACAAGAAAGATTAAGTGGTAACTTCCAAAAAGACATTAATGCAAGATTAGTGGCTGAACAAGGGATCAGAGAATATCGTCAAAAGCTGGATGCGGCGTTAAGTGGCAATCCGCAAGACGTCAATGCGCTGATAAATGGTATAAACAAAACGGGTAGCGGTGCAGTTCCTGATTCGCAATATCAGATCTCGGTTAATGCCAATGGCAATGAGTTTGAAATCGAAAGCTTAGGTCAACGTCATGGTGAGCACGCGAACCATCGGCTAGTTGCGCGCTTTGAGTTACAGCCAGCGGCGAAAGAGTCCATATTCCAAAATGCGGTGACTGGCTGTAAAGGGGTGAATCTATCTGGTAGTGGCTCTGTCGATAGCTACGACTCATCGAAAGGCACTTACGAAGAAACAAAAAGCCATGATGGTGATGTACACACTGTGGTAGGCGATGCAGATGTGGTGCTATCAGGCCACTCTCCGATTAAAGGTGATGTTGAAGCATCTGGTGTGATTTACTTAAAAGGCTCTTCACCGATTTTGGGTGACGTTAGGTCAAATACCGGGGTAGATATTTCGCCGTCATCGAGTGGTATTCGAGTGGAAGGTAATGTCTATAGCCGCGGCTTTTTCACGCATAGAGGCGGAAAGATCCAAGGTTATGTACGTGCAATGGGTGACGCGAAAATGGAGTGGGGCGCTGAGATCCTCAACCAAAATGGCGATGCGTTCGATATTCAATATACTGGCAGCGGTCAATTTAAAGATACTGGCTTGCAAGTTCAAGATGGTGTGCATTACTCCGATGCTAAATTTAGAGTCGCAGACTTAGTGGTTGAACCGGTAAAAGTGTACGATCCAGATTCTCCCGACTATGACCCTGCAAGGCCAAATAAAGAATGTGATCCTTTGGCGTTGCCTTTTAATATGGATAGCATTATCGATCCTCGTAATCGATTCACTCCTCTAAATGTAGGCGCGCAACAAATCTTGCACTTTAAACCTAAACAGGCCGTGTACGAGCGTAATGGCTCAAGTGTGTATGTTGCAAAAGAGCACACCATTTATTTGTTCCAAGGGGTAGATCAGAATCTCGGCACAGCGACAGAAAAAACGCAGCTTGCGTTCCCTTTTAAAGGGTTGAAGTTAGGATCTGACGGAAAAATAAAGATCTCTGGTGGCGATGTGATTTGGTTGATTGATGGTGACCTCACATTAACCGGCGACACCCATATCTGGATAGAAAAAGAAAGTTCTTTGACTGTGTTCACTACCGGCAAAGTTTCTATTGGCGCAAGTGCTAAGGTTATTGCTGAGCAAGAAGGCTTAACCAAGAAGAGCAAACTGCCGGTATTTAGTGTGTATTCTTCATTTGATGGCCCTAATGGTTTTGTATTTAGCGGCGCATCGTCACTATATGCTGCTATTTATTCACCGTTGACTTCTATTCTGTTGAACGGCAGTGGGCAATTGTACGGTACAGTTCGAGGGGCATCGATTACTGGTACCGGTGGTACAGGGATCCACTTTGATCAAGCATTAAAAAATGCAGGCATAGGCGTACAGCCGCCGGGACAAAAGCCGACATTGGTCTTTAAGGGCTGGCACTACAAACCGTACCAAGTTGCCGATGAGAGTGAAGCTAATACCAATTGAATTAATTCTCTAATCAATTTGAAGGGTGAAATAGCATATTAGCTTCGTTAAAAATTTCTCATTTAGAACAACTAAATAGCAAAATAGTAACTTTCCTAAGTGGAGCGCCAACGCTCCACTTTTGCTGCTAAATAAAAAAGTAAAAATTTTTTCAAACCCCTTTAAACCATTTCTGATTTCTCCCGCGTCTAAATAAGTACTTTATAAAAAAGTAGAAATTGGCAATTGAGCGTTGGTGACTTTGTTTGTTCCATTCGATATGCGAAGATGAAGGAATCAACCCAAAGGAACAGACGCATGATAATTAATGCCAAAGAGGCATTTACACAAGAACAAACCGATGCGCTAGTGGCTAGGTGCCAGCAAGGGGATCAAAGTGCATTTCGCGAACTATTTGAGCAACATCATCGTCGCGTATATGCATTATGTCTTAGATTGCTCGCTGAGCCTGCTCATGCAGAAGATGCATGTCAGGAAGTTTTTGTGCAATTGTGGCAAAAGATAGACCAATTTAAAGGGCAATCACAATTTACGACTTGGCTTCATAGTGTGACCAGTAATATTGCTATCAGCTATCTTAGAAAGCAAAAAAACTGGTTACAAAAGGTCGTAAGCTTTGAGCAGTCCGGTCTGGATGAGCAAGGTGCTGAGCAGCTAGGAGAGCTAAATGGCTTAGATAAACTCATTGTCAGATTGCCAGAACGTGCCAGGTTGGTTTTCGTATTACATGCTGTCGAAGGGTATCGCCACGAGGAAATTGCCAATATGTTAAACATGGCCGTAGGGTCGAGTAAATCGCAATACCACCGAGCACGTAACTTATTACAGGAGTGGTACAACAATGACTAAACCATCTTTTGATGAATTTATGCATACCGCACTGAATGACGAACAGTCGCAGCCAAAGCCACAACGTGACTTATGGCAAGGCGTTGAGCGTGCAATCAATCAAGCACAACCGATGCAGCCGCCGAAGCAAAATAATTGGCAAAAGTTATCTGGTATTGCGGCGTGTACTATTGCGGGCTTACTTGCTTGGCAAGTCATTATGAATCAGCCCAAGCAAGACTCACTGGCTAATATTAGCGCTTTTTTTGAGCAGCAAAAGCAGTCTTTACTGGTTCAATATGAAACGCAGCCAGCGCTGACTTCTGATTGGCAGACACAATTGCAAGAGCTCGAGCAGGCGGAACAAGCGATTAAGTTGTCTTTAAAGCAAGATCCTGAGAATGCTGCGCTGTTAAAGATGTTAGCTCAGGTTTATCAGCAGCAACTCGACTTAATCAATAAGGTTCACCAACCTCGTTGGCAACAAATTTAGGAGAATTAGGATGAAAGCATTAATTATTGGCCTAGCGGCGCTACCTGCAATAGTGTTCGCTGGAGAATCTATCGATAAAGAACTGTCGGTTCCTGCAAATGGTAAAGTTGTCATCGAGAATCAGCGCGGTGACGTAACGATAAAAACATGGGATAAAAACGTTTTTAAAGTGACAGGCGAGTTAGACGATAAAGCCGAGGGTTATAAACTAGAAACCTCTGGTGAGGTAACTGAGTTTATCGTGAAGATGCCAAGACGCTATAAAAGTTGGGGCGGTGGTGATGGCTCTAAACTCACCATTTACATGCCTCGTAGTAGTGAATTAAATTTTGAAGGGGTGGTGGTTGATGTTGAAGCTGCTGATTTAACGGCGGGCGCCCGTATCAAAACAGTCAACGGCAATATTAAAGCGAGTAAAATCAGCGGTAAAATTGCATTAGAAACGGTAAATGGTGATATTGATAGTCGTGACTTAGATGGCAATATTCAGTTTGAAACCGTCAATGGGGACATTGAAGATATCGCTTCGAGCGGTAAGCTAAGATTTAACGCCGTTAATGGCGAAATTAAAACGCAAACCACCGCAACCGAGCTGCGCTTAGAAAACGTCAATGGCGAAGTCGAGTTGAAGATGGCTGAGTTAAAAGACTTACGCTTATCTACCGTTAACGGCGAAATAGCAGTATATGCAGCAAAGTTACTGGATAACGCCAATATAAATATGGACAGCGTTAGTGGCGATATTGAGCTTTATTTCCCTGCAGATATATCAGCAAGGTTTGAAATCAACGCGCATTCAGGTGGCCATATCACCAATGAGCTAAGTTCAGATCAAGTTAAAAAAGCCAAATATGGCCCAGCTCGTTCACTCGAGTTTGTGCTTAACGGTGGTAATGCAGATGTAGAAATCGATACCGTTAGCGGCAATATTGAGCTAAAGCGTAACTAGTGAAGCAATAGAGCAGTAAGAACAACAAAAGGCCAGAGTTTCCCCCAAACTCTGGCCTTTTGTTATTTGCACTTATGGGTAGACCAGATACAATAGAGGGCCTTCAATTTCTCAATGTTGTGATATGGCTAAACCAGATATACAAGTCGATACCTTAAAAGTTCCACCGCACTCAATTGAAGCTGAGCAATCTGTGCTCGGTGGCTTGATGCTAGATAATGAAGCCTTCGACCGTGTTGCGGAATTGGTGGTGTCTCATGACTTTTATACCAGAACCCACAAGCTGATCTTTGAAGCGATGGAAAAGCTGGTAGAGCTTAGTCAACCTATCGACTTAATCACGATTTCTGAGAATCTAGAAAAGAACAATCAGTTAGAAACCATAGGTGGTTTCTCCTATCTTGCTGAGATTGCTAAAAACACGCCAAGTGCTGCAAACATTGATGCATACGCGAGTATCGTACGTGAGCGTGCGGTTGTTCGCGAAATGATTGGTGTGGCGAATGAAATAGCAGAGGCTGGCTTTAATCCTGAGGGACGAGATAGCCATGAGCTGTTAGATTTAGCTGAGAGCAAGGTATTTAAGATTGCTGAGCAGCGCACTAAAAGCACTGAAGGTCCGCAAAGTATTCACAGCATCCTAGAGAAAACCGTTGATAAAATTGAAGAACTTTACCAATCTCCACAAGATGGTGTTACCGGGGTAAGTACAGGCTACGGCGACTTAGACAAGATGACAGCAGGACTACAGCCTTCTGATTTGATCATTGTCGCAGCGCGTCCGTCGATGGGTAAAACCACATTTGCGATGAACTTGGCTGAGCATGCCGCGATGACGCAAGATAAGCCAGTACTGATCTACTCGCTAGAGATGCCTTCAGAACAGATCATGATGAGGATGCTCGCCTCACTCGGCCGTATCAACCAAACCAAGGTACGTACCGGTCAATTAGATGATGACGATTGGGCACGTTTGTCATCCACCATGGGCTTACTGATGGAAAAGGGCAAGATGTACATAGATGATGCATCCGGTCTTACGCCAACAGATGTGCGTTCACGCGCGAGACGAATTGCGCGCGATCACGGTGGGATCAGCATGATCATGGTGGACTACTTGCAGCTCATGCGCGTACCGAGCCTTTCGGACAACCGTACGCTTGAGATTGCTGAAATTTCTCGTTCATTAAAGGCGCTAGCCAAAGAGCTGCAGTGTCCAGTTATCGCGCTTTCTCAGCTTAACCGTACGCTAGAACAACGTGCAGATAAACGCCCAGTAAACTCTGACTTACGTGAATCAGGCTCTATCGAGCAGGATGCCGACTTAATCATGTTTATTTATCGTGATGAAGTTTACAACGATGATAGTCCAGACAAAGGCACGGCCGAAATCATCATAGGTAAGCAACGTAACGGTCCGATCGGTAAGGTTAGGTTAACCTTCCAAGGTCAATACTCTCGATTCGATAACTATGCGGGTCCAGCAATGGACGACGAATATTAACTGTCAATTGAGTAGTGAAATGCGACTAGCAAGTGCTGAAATCGATTTAACCGCGCTGAGAGAAAACCTACAGCTAACACAAAAACTGGCGCCAAAAAGTAAGATTATGGCGGTACTTAAGGCCAACGCTTATGGTCATGGTTTGGTTAAAATAGCTCAGCATTTGCAAGATGCGGATGCATTCGCTGTGGCGAGAGTTGATGAAGCGCTCGCGCTTAGAACAGGTGGCATCACTAAACCAATTGTCTTGTTAGAAGGTTTTTTTCATCCTTCTGATTTACCTATTTTACTTGCCAATAATTTGCAAACCATAGTGCATGACATTTCTCAGCTTGAAGCCATTGAGCGTGCTAATTTAGATGCACCGCTCACAGTGTGGCTAAAAGTAGATACCGGTATGCATCGTCTCGGCGTTGAGCCTGAAGAGTTTGAAGCGTTTTATGCTCGCCTTAAGCGATCAAAAAATGTTGCTGATAAAATCCACTTAATGACACACTTTGCTTGTGCCGATGATATCAAAGACAATAAAACCGAAGTACAACAAGTGTTATTTAAGTCTTTGGTTGGTCAAAGTCACGCACCATTGTGTTTGGCAAACTCCGCGGGGATCATAGGTTGGCCTGAATCTCATGGCGACTGGATCCGTCCGGGTCTAATGCTTTATGGCGTTTCACCTATGCTTGCGCGTGTTGGCCAGCAACATGGTTTAAAGCCCGTCATGCGCTTGACTACTAAAGTTATTGCCATCAAGCGGGTGAGAGCACATCAGGCGGTAGGTTATGGCGGACGTTGGCAATGTGAACAGGACACCTATCTTGCCGTTATTGGTGTTGGCTATGGAGACGGTTATCCCAGACACGCTAAAATTGGCACTCCGGTGGTTATTGGTAACCAGCGTTACGGTATAGTCGGCACCGTGTCTATGGATATGATCAGTGTGAATATTGGTGATAATTCTAATGGCATTCAAGTTGGTGAAGAAGTAGAAATGTGGGGACCAAACCTGCCCGTAGAAGAGATAGCGCAATGTGCCGATACGATTCCATATGAGCTGCTGTGTAACGTTACCCCAAGAGTAAGCTACGAATACATCGAAGGCTAAGCGCCTAGCCTTTTCTGTCACCTTGAAGCGTTGCGATAACGCGTCTTGCACCACCATGGTCACGATGCTCACCGAGATAAATACCTTGCCAAGTACCTAAACGCAGGCGGCCCTCAGAAATGGGAATGGTTACTTCACATCCTAAAGTGCTGGATTTGATATGTGCTGGCATATCGTCATCACCCTCATAGTCATGGCGGTAGTAGCTTTGCCTCTGTGGTACAAAATGATTAAAGTGGCTTTCCATATCCATACGTACCGTTGGATCGGCATTTTCGTTAATTGTTAGGCTGGCGGAGGTGTGTTGTATAAACAGGTGCAGCAGCCCTATACGATAGTCATGTAGTTCAGGAAGCTGCGAGATAATCTCGTCGTCTACCAAGTGAAAGCCTCGCTTTCGAGGCTTCAAGATAATTTGTTTTTGAGTCCAACTCATAAAGTAACGTGTGTTTTTAACTGTTAGGCGAGTTTGTCGAAGCTGACTTCGATATTGGCATTACCGTCAGGAGAGGTGAATGGCATAATAAGTTTAGGACCATCACATTTATGAGTGATGGTATGGCCTGGGCCTGAAACGACAACCGGTGTTGCCATATCAAATTCGTAACCTTTTTCGCCGAGCAGGTTTTTAGCACCGCCAGTGACCATATTGGTGATTTCACCAACCATATCAGTGACGTCTTCATTTATGGAGTCTGGGCGTTCACCAAGCATACGCTCCATAATGGTTAGCGCTAAGTTTTCTTCAAAGGTGATCGAAAATGACCCTTTTGTCTGTGGACCAACCATACCAATCAGACCCGATACATCACCTTGTGCGACTTCGTCTTTCTTCACTTTTGGCTTACCCGGCGTCAATTCTGTTTGCGCCATTGTAGCCAATACATTGATTAGAGATGATAAAAAGGGGTTGATGAACTCTACATTCATATTGACTTTCCCTTACGCTTTTTTAATAAATTAGTGTCGCTCTTAGTGATAAGTGTAGTGGGCTTTTTTACTCACTGCACTTAATCTTTACATTTTTCGCAACGACCATGAGCCTCGATGGTTTGCTCTGTAACCACAAATCCGGTTTCCGCAGCTAGGCTGTTCAGTTCATGCGAAATCGTGTTTGAATGTAACTCTTGAACGTTACCGCAACTATCACAGATCAGTAACTGCACTGGATGTGTGTGGTCGAAGTGATGGCAAAGCATAAACGCATTAGTGCTTTCTATTTTATGGATAAAACCCAACTCAGAAAGAAAGTCTAAGGCACGATATACGGTAGCTGGTTTTGCAGCCGCTTCCGTCAACTTGAGCTCTTCAAGTAAGTCGTATGCGCCAACGCCACCTTGTTTAGAGGCGAGTAGTCTAAATACTTTTTCTCTAATAGGAGTAAATCGTGCACCACGGTTGTCACATACTTGCTTGGCTTTGCTAACTAGTAACTCTATATTCATGATTCAAAATCCTTACACTGCCTTGCAATACTAACATATTATTTTTATTAGTCTTGTGTTTACCCAGATTTATTATCTCAAGTGGATATTCGGGAGCGATGTTGCTTTTAAAGTTTGTTTTGCTTGCTAAGATGAGCGCTTAACTGGTTCGATCTTAGTATGGTAAAAGCTTTCAAATTGTGCTGCAGAAAGCGGCTTGCTGATCAGATATCCTTGACCAAAATCACACTCTAGCTGCTGCAATAAACGCAATTGCTCCAGTGTCTCCACGCCTTCGGCGACTACTTTCATCGATAAATTATGCGCCATGGCAATAATGGTTTTAACTAACGCTTTAGACTCGTGAGTGGTGAGCATATCGCTGATAAAACTGCGGTCTATTTTGAGTAAATCGAAGGGGTAATGACGGAGATAGTTCAGTGACGAATAGCCCGTACCAAAATCATCCAAAGATAATTTAAACCCTAACTGATGTAATTGGGTTAGGGTCTGTTTTACCTGTGCCTGTCCTGAGATCAGTACGCCTTCTGTGATCTCCAGCTCGATAAAGCGATTGGCAATCGGGATGTCTTTTACTAATAGCTCAATCTGTTTCAAAAGGTTTGGGTCTTTAAACTGCCTTGGTGATAAATTGATTGCGATGCGGATGTCGGAGTCTAAGTGTTGCTGCCATTGGTGTGCTTGGTTAATAGCCGTTGAGAGCACAAACAATCCGATGTCGATGATCAAACCGCTTTGTTCCGCAACGGGAATAAACTCCGCAGGAGAGACATTACCCAGTGTTTTACTGTGCCAGCGAAGTAAAGCTTCCGCGCCAAATACATCACTGTTTTCAATATAAAATTGAGGTTGGTAAAACACTTCTAACTCGTGTTCATTTAGTGCTACGCGCAGTGCTTCCTCAATTTCAATGCGTCGAGACAACTGTTGACTCATCTTTTGATTAAATAGACAGTAGTTGTTGCGACCATTACTTTTGGCATTGTACATTGCGGTATCAGCGCAGCTAAGTAACTCTTGGGGGGAGTTCGCGTCTAAAGGATAGATAGCAACGCCTATACTGACTGAAATATTAAAATCTTTATCGTCGACAATAATGGGATGGTGAAAAAGTTTGATGAGCATATCGGCAACTGAGGTAATGTCTGCAGTATGTTTAAATCCTCCCATCAACACAATAAACTCATCACCACTAAGACGTGACATGGTATCTTGCTCACGTAGCGATTGCTTGAGTCTTTCTCCCGAAGCGATGAGAATTTGATCCCCCGTTTCGTGTCCGAGTGAATCATTGATCCTTTTAAAATCATCTAAATCAATAAAAAACACCACCGCAAGCTCATCGTTGCGTTCGGCATCAAACAGTTGCTGCGCTAGCCGCTCCATCGCTAAAAAGCGATTTGGTAAATCGGTCAATGAGTCATAAAAAGCGTGATGTAAAATGACTTCTTCTTGACGCTTTTTCTCGGTGATATCTCGCACTGCAATAACCAATTGATCTGTTCCTGGAATAGGGGATAACCGAGCTTCAAATAACTTCGCTTGATCAGCAATTGTCAGTGGATATTCTATTTGGGTTAATTGGTGGCGCTGATTGGCAGACTTGATGGCTTGGCTAAAGTGTTTAGCTGCGTGGGAGGGCAGTACTTCCGACATTTTCTTGTTGATAAATTGCTCAGGCGACATATACAAGTCGTCTGATTTTCCGGTATGACATTCTAAGATAGTGCCATCCGTATTGATTATAAAGAAAATATCCGGTAATGCCTCAAAAACACTATTAATAAGTGCGTGACGGCGCTGTAATTCTTGGGTGCTTTGTAATTGTTGTTGCCAGTTTTTTTCTAACGTTTGTGCCATGACATTGAATTGCTTGGCAAGGACTCCAAGCTCGCCATGTCCCACAATGTCGGCTCTACTGCTCAAAGACTTTGTGGATAATGCATTGCCTACTTGGATCAGTCTTTTGATTGGTTTATGAATGAAGTAATGGGTAAAGCTTAGTAGCGCGATAATGATGAGTATCAAAAACACCGCTAAAATACCCGCCTTCGTTATCAACTGTTGCCTTAACGCAAGAAAAACGGTGCTTACGTCATAAATAGCAATCAGCCTAACTAAATCAGCGGACTCAGCGACGGGCACTTTAGGAGAAATGGGAATAGCTGCGAGAAAGTGCTGCTGATTAGGGTCAAATGCCACAGTGAGGTCAAGTGTGCGTAGTGTTGCTGTCGCTTGCGCCTGACTGATAACTTGATTAAATACTTGCAGTCCAACCGCTGAGTGTTGGCTTTCGTTGAGGAGCGTTTCTCCTTGAATAAGGAAGAGCGCTTTATATTTACCGTCAGAATAATAATCCTCGAGAGTCAGACTTATTTGATTATCGTTACCCTCCACAAATTCAGTGAAAAGATGTCTACCTAAATGCGTAAAGTTTTGTCTCAGCCTAGCCTCATAGCTTTCGAGCAGCATGTCTCGCTGGCTAACATATGAAATGGAGATAATAAAAGACGAGATCACCAAGCCACAGAGTACCGTGCCCCAAGTCAATGTTTGTTTTAAGTTTATAGAAATAACCCGATTACTCATAAATAACCAATTCAATTACCCTGATCTCGATTAGGTTTATTTTTTCTGCACAGCACTTCAACATTTAAGTGTAGTCCAGCTGCAAAAGCTTGTATTAGATTTGAGGGAATACTCTTGTGGCAGAGCGAGTGCTATGGCGATGGTGTCTTGAGTTTTCGCATTAGGTCCAATCTCGTTTTCTTTCGCTTTGACCGCAAATGAATTGCTGTAAGCGAATTGGCTTTTTATATTGGTTAAAAAGAAAACAACAAAAGAGAAAAATAATGAATAAGGTCGTTAAGTGTACACTGGTTAGTATGCTATGTGCTTCTGTAAGCTCAGCGGCTCTCGCATATGACAGGATCACGGGAAAAGCTTTTGCTAGCCGTTCAGAGGTTATTGCAACTCAGGGCATGGCAGCAACTTCTCAACCACTGGCAACCCAAGTCGCAATAGAGGTATTGAAGCAAGGCGGAAACGCCATAGATGCTGCAATTGCAGCCAATGCCATGCTTGGCCTAGTGGAACCTACAGGTTGCGGTATCGGTGGCGACTTATTTGCTATTGTGTGGGACGCGAAGCAACAAAAGTTATTTGGTCTCAATGCTTCAGGGCGCTCACCAAAAAGCCTTTCGCTAGCAAAGCTACAGCAGCAAGGCGATACAATTCCAAGTTATGGGCCGCTTCCTGTTTCAGTGCCCGGTGCGGTCGATGGTTGGTTTGAACTGCACAAAAAATTTGGCAAACTGCCAATGAAACAGTTACTTCAACCCAGTATCGACTACGCTAGAAGCGGCTTTCCAGTTTCTGAGTTGATTGCTTATTACATGCAGCGCTCGGTGTCAGCTCGTGAGCAATATTCCGGATTTAAAGAAGTATTTATGCCTGAGGGAGAAATGCCTAAAAAGGGAGAGATATTTAAGAATCCAGCACTCGCTAATACCTATGAGTTACTTGCAGAAAAAGGCCGCGATGCCTTTTATAAGGGCGAAATTGCTAAAGAAATCGACCGTTACATGAAGGCCAATGGTGGATACTTAAGTTACCAAGACTTGGCTGAGCACCACAGTGAGTGGGTTGACCCCGTAAGTGCTGATTATCGCGGCTACACGTTATGGGAACTACCTCCCAATGGTCAGGGCATTGCCGCCCAGCAAATTCTCAATATTTTAGAGGGCTATGATATCAAGGCTATGGGATTCGACAGCCCTGAGTATATTCACACCTTTGTTGAAGCAAAAAAACTTGCCTTTGCAGATAGAGCAAAATACTACGCCGATCCAGACTTTAATGAGATACCAGTCGCGACGCTTATTTCGCAAGCATATGCTGACGAAAGGCGTGCATTGATTGATCCAAATAAAGCAGCTAAACGCGATCATGCAGGGCCTGTAGAAGGGGATACCATTTATCTTACGACTGCCGATAAAGAAGGGAATATGGTGTCGCTGATCCAAAGTAATTTCCGTGGTATGGGCTCAGGTATGACTCCAGCTAAACTTGGCTTTGTCTTGCAAAATAGAGGCGAGCTATTTGCGTTAGATAAAAACCACTACAACGGTTATGCGCCGGGAAAAAGACCATTTCACACCATTATTCCTGCCTTTGTCACAAAAGATGGTAAACCATGGATGAGTTATGGCGTGATGGGAGGTGCGACTCAACCGCAAATGCATGCGCAGATCCTCATTAACATGATTGATTTTGGTATGAATCTACAAGAAGCGGGCGATGCGCCTCGAATTTTGCATAGTGGTTCATCGCAGCCAACCGGTGAAATCATGACGGATGGAGGGTATATCAGTCTCGAGTCTGGCTTTTCGATGGAAACCCGTAGAGAGCTGATAAAAAAAGGTCATAAGTTACAAGAAGCAGTTGGTCCTTATGGCGGTTATCAAGCGATTATGCGAGATGGTAAAACTGGGGTTTACTATGGTGCATCCGAAACAAGAAAGGATGGCCAAGCAGCAGGTTACTAAAAGCCTGATTGGGTAGTGAAATTCACACGAATTGTAACAGTTAAAGCACTTCGCTTTTTGTTATCTTGATGTAATATTATTGTCGTTAAACGGAAATTTAAGGAACAATAACATGACAAAAATAATAACAAAGCGAAGTGCCTTGTCGACACTCGTTGCGGCGCTTTTAACTACGCAGAGTTGGGTAGTATTTGCTGACACCATTATCAATAATGTTTACTCAGAAAAGGGCTTAGCTGGTACGCTAAGCCAAGAAAAAATCGACGAGCAAAACTATACAGCCAAAATTGAGTTTGGCTGGAACAACCGTCGGATCTTAATTGATGAAACCTTAAAGTTGAATGAAAAAGGGCTACCCATCAATTTTAGTCTTAAAGGACGTTCTGCTTTTGGCTCCACAATTGACGAAACGTTTAGTTATAACAGAGGCATTGCGCAGTGGAAAAGTGTCAATGAATCAGGCATTAAAGCTGACGCGACACTCGATTTCTACGTACCGTCTAATAACCACCTTGCACTAGATAACGCGACGATGCGTTATGTTCTAAAAAATAATAAATACGAATTAGATGTTTACCCTCAAGGTAAAATGCTTATCGAAAAAATGAAGACGATGAAGTTGGGGGAACAAACCGTTCATCTATTAGTAACGAGTGGCCTTAGTCTTACTCCTAATTTTGCATGGTATGACGACGATGGTAACTATTTCGCGCAAAGTTGGGGGCCAATGTATGTCTTGCGCGACGGCTACACCAAAGCACAGTTCGAAGAACTTGAGACTATCCAAAAACAAGCCGAACAACAACATCTAGAAAACCTCGCTAACAAGCTGACACACGATGTCCCTGTATTACTGATTGAAAATGTTGCCGTCTTTGATGGTGAGCAGAAAAAACTGCTGAAAAACCATGATGTGTTGATTAAAAATGGCAAGATTGTAGAAGTAGCTAAACATATTAAAAAACAAAATGGTGCAGTTAGCCTTGATGGAAAAGGGAAAACCTTGATCCCAGGGCTTTGGGATATGCACGGTCATTTATCAAAAGAGAACGGTATTTTAAATATTGCGAACGGTGTTACCAGCGTTAGAGACATGGGTAACGAGCACGACAATATTATGGAAATTGAAGCGCTATTTAATACCAATCAGGTGTTGGGCTCGCGTGTATATCGTGCTGGCTTTATGGATAAATTCAGCGAAAACTCAGCAGGCTTAAGTGTGAAGTCATTGGAAGAAGCGCTCGAGACGGTCGATTTCTTTGCCGATAATGGCTATGTTCAAGTGAAGCTCTATTCTTCTATCGATCCGAACTGGGTAAAGCCTATTTCTGAACGTGCACATAGCCGTGGATTGAGGCTTAGCGGTCACGTGCCCGCGTTTATGACGGCAGAGCAAGCAATTGAAAATGGCTATGACGAGATTCAGCACATTAATATGCTATTCCTTAATTTCCTTGCTGGTGAAGACGTGGATACCAGAACACAAAAACGGTTTTCACTGATGGGAGAGCAAGCCTCTGGCTTATCACTTGATAGTCCAGAGATGAATGCATTCATCAAGCTACTAAGTGATAAGCGCATCGTTGTGGATCCTACCGTATCAACATTCAGAAGCTTATTGATGGCAGAAGATCAAAAGATCAATCCGGAATTTGCTGCTATTTCAGAGCATATGCCAATTGCATTCGCTCGCGGTTTAAAAGGGGCTGAGATGCATGTTGATGAACAGTTTAAACTGAGCTATCAAGAGTCAGGTGAAGCAATGCAAAAAATGCTGAAAAAGCTCTATGATGCTGGTGTTCCAATGGTACCTGGAACGGATAATATTGCAGGCTTTACCTTGATCCGTGAGCTAGCACTTTACGTTGATGCGGGCATTCCTGCGGCCGATGTGCTGAATATGGCAACGCTTGAGAGTGCTAAATTGATGGGGGTTGCACATCAAACCGGTTCAATTGCCAAAGGAAAAGTGGCAGATCTAGTGTTGATCGATGGCGATCCACTTAAGGATATAACAGCACTGCAAAAAGCGACATTGGTGATCAAAGGTGAGCAAGCGTTTAAGCCTGCTGAAATTTACCAAGCGATTGGAGTGAAGCCGTTCACTACCTCGCCTTCGCTAAAGTAATTTTTAACGCAGTTAGCGTCAAATTTGCTCCTTCAAATTGAGCAAATATCAAGACAAATTGGTATTAAGCACATCACAAAAGTAATAGTTTGATGCTATAAAACCAGTGCAAAAAATATAACACTTGCACTGGTTTTATTTTCGTTACCTCGATATCAGACTAAATTGTATTTCCGAGTTTTATCAAAAGTGTTTCTAAAACAGAGGTTTGTTTAAAAAACAAACAAATTGTTCTGGCTTTCCTGTTACTACCTAATAAAAAATTCCTAAAAACGGTTTGGTGTAATCTTGTGTAATGGATAAATTTACTTTTTTGTTAATAAAGCGGTTTATTTATCAGTTTCTTGTGCTAGCCTTTTTCAGTACAGATCACGAGTCGTTGATGTGAAGCCATACAAATTGTGTGCGTTTTACCAGCTTCGGTATGGTCTTTTTTACAACTCTATTTGAGACTTTGATGTCGTCACCCACGCGTACAAGGATGGTAAAAAAGTTGCCATATTCAAGCGTTAAAGTGACAGTGAGTGATTACAGCAATGTTGTATATATGCTGCAAGCAAATAGCAAAAGGTGCTGTTGATTAACTTGGCTCGCGGTTTTAGCGGTTAGTTAACCTTTATAGATATACCCTACAAACGTTTTCCTACTTAAGTGGGTACTATGTTTGTTGCGGTTAAGTAATTGATTGGTTTTTTACAACGTTACTGATGGTTAACTGTCGCAAGCCAAATTGATACTGCTCGCGCTGTTGCCAAAGGAATCCCAACCAAGTTATGGGGATGGCATGAATACAAATATTGTTACTATACTCGCGAGTTTAGCGCGTACTCGATCTCAAGATATTGCCTATCAGTATTTTTACGATGAGGCATTACCAAGTAAAACCATTTCCTACCAAGAACTGCATGAGCGTGCAGCCTCTATTGCTGAGACATTGAGTGAATATTTTGAACCGGGTGACAGAGCATTATTACTGTACAACTCTGGATTTGAATTTATTGAAGCCTTTTTTGCTTGTTTATACGCAGGGATAATTGCGGTACCGGTTTATCCCCCTAAAAAGAATCAAAATGTTGATCGTCTGCGTGCCATCATCGAAGACGCAGGTGCCAAAGGTGCGCTTACCAGTGAAAAGATCAATGAAATCGCCAAGCCATTGCTTGATTCTGAGCCAAGTCTAGCGCAGTTAGCACTATTTACTACCGATAACATTGCACTTAAATCGACGACTCAACAGTGGCCTCGTGCACAAATCCGTGGTGAGCAACTGGCATTTTTGCAATATACCTCAGGCTCGACGGGCACACCTAAAGGCGTAATGGTAACTCACGATAATATTCTTGATAATCAGGCGCTAATGAAAGAAGCGTTTGGTCACGATAGCAACTCTTCGATTGTAAGTTGGTTGCCTCATTTCCATGATATGGGACTGATTTTTGGCATTATGCATCCAATCTATATCGGTGCGACAGCGGCGCTGATGAATCCGGCTTATTTCCTGCAAAAACCACTACGTTGGCTAAAACTGCTTTCACAAACCAAAGCATTAACGTCAAGTGCGCCAAACTTTGCCTATGATCTGTGTGTGGACACCGTCAAAGATGAAGACCTTAAAGACTTAGATTTGTCCCATTGGCGCTCAGCATTAAATGGCGCAGAACCAGTGCGTGCCAGCACGTTAGAGCGATTTTATCAAAAGTTTAAAGTGTGTGGCTTACAAAGAGAGAGTATCGCACCTTGTTACGGTATGGCAGAAACCACTTTATTTGCAACTGGTGGACGTCTTCTAGAAAAGCCAAAGATATTACGTATTGATGCAGCCAAGCTACAGCAGGGCATAGCCGAACAAGTCGCAGATGAAGATACAGTAGATGCGTTTTATGCATTAGATGTGGCTGATGAACAGCAACCTTATTACGCTGTATCTTCTGGCGTGAGTTGGGGCGAGCATTGCATTGCGATTGTTAACCCTGAGTCTTTTGAAGCATGCAATGATGGTGAAACCGGAGAAATTTGGGTAACTGGTCCAAGTGTAGCAAAGGGGTATTGGAATAACCCAGCGGCAACTGAGGCTACATTTCATGCCAGAATTAAAGGTGCTGACGAGCGGGCTTATCTCCGTACTGGTGATTTAGGCTTTATCCAGCGTGGGGAATTGTTCGTTACAGGACGCGCCAAAGACGTGCTTATCTTCCGCGGTAAAAACTACTACCCGCAAGATATTGAGCTTACAGTTACACAAGCAAGCGATAGCTTAGAACAAAATGGCGGCGCAGCGTTTTCGGTCGCCGCTAATGGTGATGAAGAGCGTTTGGTGATAGTACAACAAGTAAAGCGTACTGTACTAAGAAAGTTAAATGCTGAGCAGGTACTGCAGCAGATCACCGCTGCGATCGTTGAGCACCACGGCATTACGCCCTATGACATCGTATTGATAAAACCCGGTCGCATTCATAAAACATCGAGCGGTAAAATTCAGCGCCAAGAGAATAAGCGCAGTTATTTAGCCAATAGTTTTGAAGTAATTGCGCGCGCCCGTGAAGCTGCTGTACCACAGCAAGCTGAGGCACCATCGTCCTCATCGTCACTACAGCAAATTCAGCGGTTATTACAAGATTTAGTCGCACAAGAAATAGATAAGCCCGCGCGTAGTTTGGATATCGACGCGCCATTCTTGGCATTAGGTGTGGATTCGATGAAAGCGGTGCGGATCTCAGGGGAGTTAATGGAAGTACACGAGCTAGACCTTGAGCCTACGGTACTTTACGAATATCCCTCCATTCGCGAACTAGCCCAGTATTTAAGTCAGTTTAGTACGCTTACTCAAGCTCTAGGGCAGACAGAGCTTAACGAGTCGAAAGGTACCACTGAGCAAGCGAATAATACGCAAGCCTCTCGCCGAACTGAAGATATTGCGGATACAGATATTGCCGTGATTGGCATGGCCTGTCGTTATCCTTTAGCAAATGGATTAGATGCATTTTGGCAGCTGTTAAGCCAACAGGGCGATGGGATCACCACGCCAGATCCTAAGCGCCAGCAGCTTTGCCCGAATCTTGAAGCCGACCGACTCGGTGGCTATTTAGAGAATGTCGATGAGTTTGATGCTGCATTATTCGGCATCTCGCCACTCGAAGCTAAGCATATCGACCCACAACATAGATTACTGCTCCAAACGACTTATCACGCTATACAGCATGCCGGTTACCAACCCGCCACGCTCGCAGGTAGCAATATTGGCGTGTATGTCGGTATATCGCAAAATGATTACTTTTTATTGTCGCAACAACAGCAAAAAAGTACCGCGTATTTAGGCACGGGCACAGCACTGAGCATTGCAGCAAACCGTATTTCTTATAGCTTTAATTTTACTGGCCCGAGCGTGGCGATTGATACGGCGTGCTCGTCATCGCTGGTGGCACTTCATCATGCAATTCAAGCACTAAGAAATGGAGAAACGAACGCGGCGTTGGTGGCGGGCGTTAATCTTATTCTGAGCGATGATGTGACTAAAGCCTGTGAAAACGCACAAATGTTGGCAGCAGACGGCCATTGCAAAACCTTTTCACAGGCAGCGGATGGCTATGTGCGAAGTGAAGGAGTTGGGGTGGTGATGCTAAAGCCGCTACAACAAGCCATGGCAGACAACGACCCAATTGTTGGTGTACTCAAAGGCAGTGCAATTAATCAAGACGGCCGCAGCAATGGCATTACCGCGCCAAATAGTGCCGCGCAACAGGCTGTGATCAATGCCGCCCTTGATAATGCCAAGATGCAGGCGGGAGATATCCACTATGTGGAAACCCATGGCACGGGTACGGAGCTTGGCGATCCTATCGAGATCACAGCATTAAACCGCACGTATGGAGAACACCATAGTCGTCATGATCCGGTTATTCTCGGTGCGGTAAAAGCGAATATTGGTCACCTTGAGTCTGGTGCGGGTATTGCTGGGCTTATCAAAACGCTACTGTGTTTACAGCATGGGCAAATTCCTGCGCAGCGTTACAGTGAGGTGTTAAATCCGCATATCCCATGGCAAAAGCTCCCATTTATGGTGCCGCAAAACATGCAGACATGGCCTGTACCACAAGGGGGAATAAGAGCCGCTGGATTAAGCTCTTTTGGTTTTGGTGGTACTAATGCACATGTGATCTGCGCACAAGCGCCTGTGCCTAAACCAGAAATGCAAGCTGAAGTAACACCGCCTTCGTTTTATCTATTGCCTCTCGCTGCTAAATCTAAAGCTGCATTGCAGAAACTTGCTGGTCACTATAGTGAACGATTGTCGAGTTTGACTCCTCAAGCATTTGATGACTTCTGCGCACAAAATGCCGAGCAAGTGCCCCTTAAGGGTGTGCATAAAACGTTTAGTGGTGTGAGTAGAGAAACACTTATTTCGCAACTGAATAGTCCCATTATTGTTGAACAGTCTTCGGCAAATGCTGCTCCAGAAGTCGCATTTTTGTTCACCGGGCAAGGTTCACAATACCCCTTGATGGCCCTCTCTTTATATCAACACTATGCCGTGTTTCGCAGTCACTTAGATGAAATTGACAGCCTGATTGGCGAGCGCTTTGGAGCACGCCTGTTGGATGTGTTATTCGATGAAAAGCATAGTGAACTGCTGGCACAAACCCGTTGGACGCAAGTGAGCTTGTTTGTCGTTGAATACAGTGTGGCAAACTTATTGATGCATTATGGGGTGAAGCCATCCCAGCTACTCAGTCATAGTGTTGGTGAGTATGCAGCGGCTTGTATTGCTGGCGTGTTCTCGCTTCGAGATGGTGTTGAGTTGATTGCAGCGCGCGGTCAACTAATGCATGAATTACCGATAAAAGGCAGCATGATCGCCGCAAGATGTGATGAAATAACCGCACGTAATTGCTTGAGTGAGATTCAGGAGCAAGTGGTTATCTCAGCCTTCCATGGTGAGGCTGGGGTAGTATTCTCTGGTGCTGATGAAGCAATCACAGCCCTCAGTGACGTGCTTGCAGCACAGCAAATTAAAGTAAAAGCGCTGCATACGGCAAACGCTTTCCACTCTCCATTGATGGCCCCCATGCTAGAGGCCTTTAGGGAAGTCGCTGAACAGGTTAGATTCCAACAGCCTCGGCTGCCTTTTGTTTCATCCATGACGGGGCAAGTGGAGTCTACACTTATCGCTACGGCCGAGTATTGGGTTGAACAAATTAAGGCACCGGTTCGCTTTGTTGACTGTGTAACTGCGCTTGAGTCACTAGAGCATGGCTTAGCGATTGAGCTTGGTCCTAAACCTATTTTGAGTGGCTTACTACAGGAAAATAGCAATAACAAAGCGCTCAGTTATGCCCATGTATTGCACTCCAAAGGCGAAGACAGCATGAGGTTCGCCGAGTGTTTAGGCACATACCTCGACTTAGGCGGGGCGCTCGAATGGCAACAGGTGTATGGCAATCGCCCGAGCGCTAGAGTAGGCTTGCCGCAATATCCGTTTGATTGCAGCTCATTCTGGATTTTTGGTACTGAACAATCACAGCCCGAAGCACTGACAGTGGTAGAAGCGAGTGACCGTGATGCACAAATTCGCAGCTTTGTGCTCAATACCCTGGCGGGACTCTTATCGATGCCCGCTGATGCTATCCAAACCAACCTCCCTTTGCTAGAAATGGGGGTTGATTCGTTGATGATCATGCAGGCTGTTAGAGTGTACGAGCGGGAATTCGGTTTAGAGTTTAGTGTTCGTCAATTTTATCAAGAGCTCAGCGATGTCGATAAGTTAGTGGCCTATATTCAAAGCCATAGTGACTATCTCAAAGCGCCGCAAGGTTCACAACAAGCTGGCAGTTTGCCATCACCTGCATCGGTGACGACTGATACGCCAAAAGGTAGTGTAGTAGAGGCTGACAACCACACGCTTGTCGCTATCTATCAGGCGCAATTGCAGGCGGCAAGCACAGTGACCAGCGCTGAAGCGAGAGCTGCGTTAGAAGCTGTGGTGGGACAGCAGTTACGCCATATTCAGGGCGCGAAAGTTGAAAACAGTGCAGTCACCTCGACAGCAACCTTGGTATCAAAGCCCCAGCCAAGCAGAGCCCAATCTGTATTACCAGGCGCACAGCAAAAACAAGTGCAGCGTGCCAATAGCAGCCCAGCCATGCGTCAACATCTTGCTGCATTGAGTGATGTTTACATTGCGAAAACGCACAGTTCAAAAGCGCTAGTGAGCGAATATCGCGGACGCCTTGCGGATTGCCGAGCATCGGCGGGTTTTAGACTGTCGAGCAAAGAGCTACTTTATCCGGTGTTTTCTAAGCGCTGTGAGGGCGCATATATTTGGGATATCGATGATAATCGCTATATTGATATCACCATGGATTTTGGTACTAACTTATTTGGTCACAACCCTGACTTTATCAAAGCAGCACTGGCGCAACAGCTTGAAGCCGGGATGCAACTGGGGCTTGCAAGTCCTGATGCGCCTGAGGTTGCTGCACTTATCTGTGAGCTGACTGGGCTTGAGCGGGCATCGTTTTGTAACTCTGGTACAGAGGCGGTCATGACGGCGCTACGTTTGGCAAGAACGGTGACCAAACGCGATAAAATTGTTCAGTTTTCAGGCGCGTATCATGGTCACTATGATGGTACTTTAGCAACTGAGTCGCCAGAGCAAGGCGTAGAGGCAATGTGTGCTGGAGTGCGTTATGGCGCAATCGCCGATAATCTCGTTTTACCTTATGGTGATGATGAGGCGCTAGAGGTTATTACCCGAGAGGCGCAACATATTGCCGCCGTGATTGTTGAGCCGGTACAAAGCCGTCATCCTGAAAATCAGCCTTGGGCGTTTTTACGTAAACTACGTACGCTTACCGAAGCACATGGTATTGCCCTCATTTTTGACGAAATGATCACTGGCTTTAGAGCACACCCCGGTGGTGTTCAAGGCTTGATAGGGGTTAAGGCCGATATGGCAACCTATGGCAAAATCGTCGGTGGTGGTATGCCTATCGGTGTAGTCGCGGGGGCCGCTACCTATCTCGATGCCATTGACGGAGGGAATTGGCAATACGGAGATGACTCCTACCCTTTGACCGATACCACCTTCTTTGCCGGGACTTTCTGCAAACATCCAATGACCATGGCGAGCGCCAAAGCGGTGTTGCAAGCTATTAAGTCGCAAGGTCCAACGTTACAACAAGGGATCAACGACAAAACCGCGGCATTTAAAGCACATCTCAATGCGTTTTTTGAAACCCATGACGTATCCATTCGGATAGAAGCGTTTGCCTCATTATTCCGTTTTCGCTTTTCGCAAAATCTTGATGTGTTCTTTTATGAAATGCTAGAGCGCGGTGTGTTTATCTGGGAAGGGCGAAACTGCTTTTTCAGTGCCGCGCATACAGATGAAGACATTGCAGCGGTGATAAACGCAGTTGAAGCCAGTGTACTTAGCTTAAAACGTGCGGGCTACTTTGGTGAAACGAGTCAAAGTGATGACGATGCTGCATTTCCACTTAGCCATAGTCAGCAGCAGCTATTAGCGATGGCGTTGACCTCAAGCGATGGAGCGAGTGCATATCAACTACAAGCGATATTAAAGCTCTCCGGCAAGCTCGATTTACCGCGGCTGCAACAAGCCGTTACCGCAGTCTGCCGCGACTTCCCAATCTTGCGTTTTGGTGTCGATAGTGACCGCTTAATGCAATATTGCCGAGTGGAAAAAGCCGAGTTGCATGTTGAGCCATGGAGTGAGGACGACCAAGTAACATTGCAAACGCGGTTATCCGCGCTGCGTTATCAACCATTTGACTTTGCAAAAGACCCACTTTGTAGAGTGACGCTGTTGAGTGATGGCAAAGCGCAGCACTATTTAAGTGTGGTGGCCCATCATGTGATCTGCGATGGGCTTTCACTACAAATGGTGCTGGTAGCAATCGCTGAGCGCTACAATCAAGATGCAAAACAAAATGAGGTGGCAAGCCGAGCTGTCTCCTTTAATCACTACGTTGATAGCCTGCAGGCATATTCGCATTCACCGGAAGCTGCAAAAAACCAAGCTTTTTGGCACCAGTGCTTAGCGAGTTCAACACCACTTGAGCTGCCAAAATCAACGACGGTGAGCGTGGCTTCATACCAAGTTAATCAGCTCACATTACCCATTTCATCGAGTGCAATCCGAAACACTGAGACCCTTGCTCAATCTTTGCGTTGTGGGCAATTTGCAACCATGCTTGCACTTTATTGCTTGTGGCTACACAAGTTAAGCGGTCAGGCGGTAATAAGTGTAGGTGTGCCGGTATCAGATAGGCAACGACTGGCGTCGCAGTTTGAGCCTGAGTTGCTCGACCAAGCGTTACTGGGTTATTGCACCAATATCTTGCCCATTGTGGTTGACATGACTAGCATTAGCACTATCGGTGAGCTGGTACAGCGGGTGCAAAATACTTTACTTGATGCCTTTGATCACCAAACCCACCCGTATGCAAGCCTTGCCGATGATCAGCTAATTCTACCTAGCACTTTGTTTAATCTAGATAAAGTCACCACTTTGCCGAATTTTAATGGGCTAGAAGTTGAAGTGCAGCCAAGTGTCGCTAAATTCGGCCAATTTGAACTGACGACAAATATGACCTGTGTTGCGGGGCAGTGGTCACTGTTAGTGGAATATCACACGGCGAAATTTGATACTGAATTAATGACCCAGTATGTGGCTAAGTTTGTCCATTTGCTGTCGCAGGTTCAAGGCAACACACCGATAGGGGCTCAAAATGAGTTGATACAAAGTAGTGATGATGTGTATCGATTGGTTGAGTTACCGCTACAGCAAGAGAAATCGGTTAAGGTTGCGACGAGTTTTGTTGAAACTTGGCAGCACAATGTGTCGCGTTGCAGTGCACGTACGGCACTGGTAACGGATGATGTGAGTCTCAGTTATGAGGCGCTAGATGCGCGTGTTAACCAGCTCGCTCACTACTTGATGAAGCAGCAGGTAACGCCCAATAGTATCGTGGCGGTGGCATTACCACGCCGGGCGGAGCTGTTGGTAGCACTCATGGCGGTGATGAAAGCTGGAGCGGCATTTTTACCGCTTGATTTAACGTTCCCCGATGAGCGCATCGCGCATATCTTAGAGGATGCCAAAGTGAGTGTTGTGCTGTGTGATGCCAGCAGTGCAGAGTCTGCGTTATTCAATCTCGGTCGTTTCAAACGAGTCTGTATGGATAGCGATGCAGAAGAAATTGCCAAAAGTTCGACTCGCAGCCCAAGCTTGCTAATTCAAGCTCAGCAGCGTGCTTACGTGATTTATACCTCTGGTTCCACGGGGTTACCCAAGGGCGTTGAAGTTAGTCACGGGGCATTTGCTAATTTGCTTGCATCTATGTGTCGTGAACCAGGGCTGGTGGTAGATGACCGTTTATTGGCTATCACCACAGTAGCGTTTGATATTGCCTTGCTAGAGTTGTTTGGGCCATTACTCGTTGGTGCGTCGGTGGTGCTGGCAAGTGATGAAAGTATTAGCGATCCTGCTGTGCTTGGCGCGCTTATTGAACAGCAGCAGATCACGGTGATGCAGGCAACGCCAACGCTATGGCAATTAGTGTTAAATGCGGCGCCAGCATGCACTTCTGGCATAAAAGTATGGAGTGGCGGTGAGCCTTTACCTCAGGCACTGGCCGCGCAGTTACTTAGTCACAGCAAAGCGGTTTATAACTTATACGGGCCAACCGAAACCACGATTTGGTCGGCGGTGGCACATATCGACAATGCCGCAGAGATAACCATTGGTAAAGCGATACAAAATACTAGCTTATTTGTGCTCCCAACAGAGTGCCATGGTGAAGGGCTGCCTTTACCCGACGGCGTATGGGGCGAGTTATACATTGGTGGCAGTGGTGTTGCTATGGGTTATTTACATCAAGCGGAGCTGACCGAGCAGCGTTTTATCAATCATCAATTTACAACTTCCATTAGCCGCCGCTTATACAAGACGGGAGACAAAGCGAGGCGTTTAGCTGATGGCCGCTTTGAAGTAAAAGGACGCTTAGATAATCAAATTAAACTCCATGGTCATCGTATAGAGCTTGGCGATATTAGCCATCACCTAGGGCGGATACTCAATACTAGTGAAGTCGATGTTTGCGTACAAACGCTAGAAACTGGCCCATGTCTGTGTGGTTATATGATTGATGATGGTGAGCTATCAACCGAGTGGTCTTCGCCTCGGCTGCGCCAAGCGCTCGGTGAATGGTTACCAAGTTACATGGTGCCTGAGCATTTTGTTTGGTTAAGTCAATGGCCGATGACACCAAATGGTAAGCGCGACCGAAAAGCACTACCAATGCCTGCTGTTGAGCAAGTATCAGAAATATGCACGTTGGCTCCTCGCACTGAAACAGAAAAACAGCTGCATCAACATTATCTAGCGCTTCTCCCTGTTGAGCAGTTGGGCGTCACAGCACGTTTTGTGGATAGCGGCGGCAATTCGGTGATTGGTATGCAGTTGGTATCGAGACTCAACCGAGCTTTCAATATTAAATTGACCATTGGCGACATCTTTGAGCACGCCTGTATTGCAGAGCTTGCTGAGTGTATAGAAGCGCTAAAACAAGCTCATGATGCTATTTCGGTGGAGACGCAGACTCCAAACGTAGAGAAAGTCAGTGATATTGTGAGCGACCGAGATTTGAGTGCTGCGCTAAGTGATAAATCTATGACGGAGATGGACTTGTAATGATGGAAAACTTTGCAATAAAACAGTGGTTAGATGAGCTTGACCGTCAACAGATTTATGTTTATTTACAGCAAGATAAATTAAAACTTAGAACACCGCTTGGGCAGGTGCCTGAGGGTATTCTGGATAAGATAAAGGCGCACAAAACTGCGCTTATCACCTACCTTCAGGGGCAACAAAAGCAATCTGCTGCGCTCTCGGCAGCACAGCAAAGAATGTGGTTTATTGATAAATATGAAGGGGGCACTGCGGCATACAACATGGCTGGGCTAGTTAAATTATCGCAGCCATTTTCAGTCACGGATATTGAACAAGCGTTGAGCCGCTTGATAGCTAAGTACGATATTTTGAGAGCACGATTTATCACGGTTGAAGGGAAGGTGGTGCAGCAAATTGAACCTGCTGAGGCGATGAAAATTGCTGTGATGACCGTGGATGAAGAAGTGCTACCCAATCAGCTACCAGAGTCGATTAAAGAGGCTGTGGGGTATCAGTTTGATCTTGCCAACGAGTCGCTGCTGCAAGTGACGGCTTTAGTGAGTAACTCTCACACTGCTTGCCGCTGGTTACTCGTTAACATGCATCATATTATTAGTGATGGCTGGAGCGTGACTATATTTATCAACGCACTGCTGTATGAGCTATCGGAGGCGTGTGTTGAGCTTCCCGATTTACAGTATGTTGACTATGTGCACTGGGAGCAGCAATTAAGACAATCCCCAGACTATCAACAACAATTGGCTTATTGGACTGAGCAGTTAGCGGCATTTACACCGTTTGAATTGTCCACCAGCTATCCAAGAAAAAAAGAAAAGCAGTACCAAGGTGACACGGTTCGTTGTTCGTTTAACGCAGAACAAATACAACGATTAGATAAAGCTTGCCACAGCGATGGCGTAACACATTTTACCGCCTTGCTGGGCGTGTTTTACATCTTGCTTTATCGCTACAGTGAGCAAGCCGATATTACCTTAGGGGTGCCGGTTGCAAATCGTCAGCAAAGCGAGTTTGAAGCTATGCTTGGCTGCTTTATTAATACCTTGCCACTGCGTATGCAGATAAACGGACATCACTCCATGAGTGAGGCGATTAAGGCGCTGCAATACAAAGTATTGCAAGGGCTTAGTAATCAAAACGCTGCCGTGGAAGACATCATTGAAGCGCTAGAGCTACCCAAATCCGCCGCGCATTCCGCCTTGTTTCAAGTGTTATTTAACTACAATGGTGTAGCCAGTAGTAAGGTGTCGGTAAATAACCAATTAGCAGCCGAGTTAATTGCCCTAGATAATGGCACAGCGAAATTTGACTTAACCCTATCTGTTGATGATACAGATGATGCCCTTGTGTGTGACTTTGTTTATGCAACAGGGCTTTATGACCATGCGCTTATTCAGCAATTTGCCGATGATTATTTGGCACTCGTCCAGTGCTATTGTGCTAAAGAGGCGCTGCCGATTGACGACTTGGTGCTCAAATCAACGAACTTACCGACAAAGGCGGCAAATATCAATCACAACATCAGCCAGCCGATGCTTGTGCCGCAAGCAATCAGAAGTATAGCGCAAACTCAAGGTGAGGCGATTGCAGTGGTTGTGCCAAGCACCAATGGCGAAGCATCGCGGGCCCTAACGTATCAGCAGCTACAATCTCAAAGCCTACAAATTGCCAACAACTTAGATGTTCCAGCGTCAATCATTGCGCTGATAACAACGGGCGATATGAGTGACATTGTCACTATGCTTGGCGTAATGCAAAGTAGCCGTGCGTATTTACCTATTGATGGCAATATGCCCACTGCCAGAGCGCTACAAATGCTAGCGCAAGCTGAGTGTAATACGGTGGTGGTAAGTGTCGAAACGCCACTTTGCCAAGCGCTACGAGAAGCTGACATCAGAGTGCTTACATATAGTGAGCTGAGCCAAAACAAAGGAGCGCCGCAGCAAACTTATTCACCAAGTTTTGATGATAGCGCGTATGTGTTGTTTACTTCTGGTTCTACTGGTGTGCCCAAAGGGGTTGAGATCAGCCATGGCGCGCTGAGTCACTATTGCAGCAGCATCGCGGCGAGATTGAGTTACAACCAAGATACGCGAGCGGGCGTGGTCACAGGACTTGCCACGGATTTATGCTTAACGGCTGTGTATCCGGTGCTTACTCATGGCGGCACTGTGGTACTCACCCTTGCAAACCAAGCGCCAGAACCGACTGAAATTGCAGCCAAGTTAGTGGCTGAGCAAGTTAACTTGATAAAATTAACCCCTTCTTTTGCCGCGGTGCTGTTGCCTCAATTTGCTGAGCAAAAGCCCGCTATTTCGCAGTGGGTGTTAGGTGGAGAAGCATTAGGTGAGCAGCTTGTTGATAGCATTCGCGTGCTGACGCCAGCAGCGCGTATTTTCAACCATTATGGTCCGACGGAGGCTTGTGTTGGAGTAGTTTGTCATGAAGTGACAGACAGCAGGCTAACCGGCCACAGTTATCCGATCGGTACGCCTTTGGCACATGTCACCACCTGCGTACTCAACAAACAGGGGAAGCCAACACCCGCTGGCATGCCTGGAGAGCTCTATATTGGCGGGCCGAGCCTCGCCAAAGGATATATAAATGCGCCTTCAGAGACCGCAGCTCAGTTTACAAGTAGCTTGCAACATAGTGCCCAATGCGCCCGTTTTTACCGCAGTGGTGATAGCGTTAGGCTGAATGCGAGCGGCGAGCTTGAATTTCTCGGTCGAATTGACAAACAAGCGAAAATTCGCGGTTACCGCGTTGATCTCAATGAAATAGAAGCTGCTCTGTTAGCGCTTGATGAGGTATCGCAGGCAGCAGTCGTGGTGCGCAAGCTCGGCAAGCAAGATGCTTTGGTTGCTTTTGTGGTAAGTGGTGGTGGCAGCCAGTGCGCTGCAACCAATCTGCGCGAGGTGATCCGCCAAGGCTTGAAGCGTCGCTTGCCCGAGCCGATGATCCCAAGCTGGATAGAGCTTTGCCAGCACTTACCCACCCTGAGTAATGGCAAGATAGACCGCCAACAATTACAGTCTTTGGCATTAACTTCTCAAAGCCAAAGTAGTGAGGTGACAAGTGCGTTGCAGCGACAGTTAATCACACTCTATCAAACCTTAACGGGCGCACCAGAAGTGGGGCTGCACGATAGCTTTTTCAGCATCGGTGGTCACTCTTTATTGGCAATGCAATTACTCAATGAACTAAGAGCCCAGCTCTCGGTGGAGGTGAGCTTAAAGCAACTGTTTGCCAATCCTAGCGTATTTGAACTAAGCGAGATACTGGCTAACTCTCAGTCTCAATCTTCATTACCAAGTCTACAACCTGCGCCACCACAGCCCAATTATCCTTTGTCATTTGCACAGCGGCGCTTGTGGTTTGTTGACCAACTGCAAGGGCACAGCAACCAGTATAACCTACAGGGCATATTTCAATTGCAAGGCAAGTTGAATGCTGAGGCCTTAGAGCACGCCTTTATTGCTGTGATTAAGCAATATCCAGTCTTGGCGTTTAATTATCATCAAAATGAGCAAGGAGAACCGCACCAAAGCATTAACCTTGATGCTCGATTTACCTTGATTAAGCACGACTGGACAGATAAATCCGCTGAGCAACAAGCACATGCGTTAGAGCAAGCTATCGCAGAAGATTACGCAACCAGCTTCGATTTAAGCCGTGATTTAATGCTGCGTGCCAGTCTTTATCAACAAGAGGCGATGCAGGCTACCCTTGTGATCACCTTACATCATATCGCTGCCGATGGTTGGTCTATTGCGTGTTTGAGTGACGTTTTAAGACAGGCATACAAAGCTGCTCTCAGCGGCGAAACCTTATCGCTACAAGAGGTGCATTACGTTGATTATGTAATGTGGCAACAGCAGCTGGAACAGGGGGCGTTATGGCAACAGGAGCTCGACTATTGGCGTATGCAATTACAAGGTCTGCCCAAGGTTCATGAATTACCGCTAGATTGTAGCAGAGAAGCAAAAACCTCTCCGCGCGGTGCGTTAGTGATTGAGCCCATACCTGCAGTGCTGGTCAGTGCGCTTCGAGCGTATCAAACTCGCTCAGGGCAAACCTTATTTGTGTTACTGCAAACGCTATTTTCATTGTGGTTAAGCCGCTTTTCTCAACAGTGCGACGTGGTTGTTGGTACGCCGGTATCAGGACGTCACCTCAAAGCATTTGAAAATATGATTGGTAACTTTATCAATACTTTAGTGCTTAGGAGCGAATGGAGTGAAGACACCAGTTTTACCCAAGCGCTACAGCAAACCCAAGGCTTACTCAACGACGCATTGCAACATCAACATATTCCCTTCGATGTGTTAGTGGATGAGCTAGACGTTGAACGCTCAAGCGCCCAGCATCCGCTGCATCAAATCGTGTTTCGGGTAAATAATCAGGTAAATGAAAACCTTAGGCTAGAACAATTGGAAGTGACGCCCTGCCAAAGTAAAGTACGCGGTGCCAAATTAGATTTGGAAGTCGCAGTGATAGACGAGGGCGATGTACTCACCGTTGAATGGCTTTATGACAGCAATTTGTGGCACGAAGCGAGTGTAGTTAGTTTCCATCAGCAGTTTTGTTATGTGTTATCGCAGTGTCTTGCAGAGCCAAATACTCCGTTGTCAGCATTGTCATTGTGGCCCGCTGAGCAGCAGTTAGCGCTATTAAAACAGCTGCAAAGTGTTGCGGTAGAAGTGACAGAGCAACAGCCATGGGTGACTCAGTTTAGTCAGGCGGCTCTTCAGACTCCACTACAGACTGCGGTGCGCATGGGGGAATTCACTTGTAGTTATCTCACCTTAGAAAAATGCGCGAACCAACTTGCTAATAGCTTATTAGAAATGGCATTTGCCGAGCAAAGTCGCATTGCTATTTTACTGCCGTCTTCGAGTTACATGGTGGCCGCGGTGCTGGCAATATTAAAAGCGCGCCATACCTATGTGCCCATTCATCATGACACGCCAACCGATACCTTAGCCTATATCATGAATGATGCAGACATCGTATTGACGCTGGCGCTAAGTGAAGATGCCGAGCGCTTGATTGAAGCCGGTAGTGACTTTTTGTTGCTTGATGATCTGTTCGAAGCCGAGGGGAACTTTGCGTTTTATGATACCAGTTTGCTGGTAGATGAAGACGCATCTGCATTTAACGAGGCCGAGCTTGCCTATGTTATTTATACCTCAGGTTCAACCGGGCAGCCAAAAGGGGTGCCCATTAGTCATGGCAACCTCAATAATTATCTGCGCTTTGCGTGTCAGCGTTATCTGCCACAATCCGGTGATATAACCAAGGCAGTACTCAGTACACCGCTGGCGTTTGATGCGACGGTGACCGCCTTAGTGCCTATCTTAATGCGAGGTGGTGAGCTTGAGTTGCTTCCCTCGGGCGTCGAATTGTTGCCCGCCTTACAAACACAGATTTTTGCAGCTAACGAAGCCAAGTTATTCAAGTTAACACCGGCGCACCTACGCGCGGTATTCGCATTAAGTGACGCACAAACTCATAGTAATGTTGCCCATCGATTTGTGGTTGGGGGTGAAGGGCTGAGCGCAGCTTTGGTTGATAAGCTGATGGACAAGCTCCCTAACGCCCAGTGGATAAACGAATATGGCCCAACAGAGGCAACAGTCGGCTGTAGTATCTATGCTGTAAGCCATGAGTCGCGCCACTTGTTAGCGAGCCACGAAGAAGTGCCTATTGGTCATGCTATCGATAATATGACACTTGCGGTAGTCGACGAGTTTGGCGAACTGGCTTTACCTAATATGCCCGGAGAGCTTTGGCTCGCGGGAGATGGGGTGTGTGAAGGCTATATTAATCTGGCGAGTGTGACGCAAACACGCTTTGTTGAGCAAGCAGTGCCTGCGTCAGGTACTTCAAGCTTGCGTTGGTATCGCAGTGGCGACAAGGCAAAGTGGCAGGCGAACGCGCGCGGAGAGGCTGACTACCTTTGTTATTTGGGGCGGTTAGACGAGCAAGTAAAATTGCGAGGCTACCGTATTTCTCTTGTGGCAATCGCCCATCAAATCGACGCGTTGGCGCAAGTAAAAAGCTGCGCAGTGAGTGTTGATGAAGCACAAGAAAGCCTAGTGGCTCATGTGGTTTTAAATGGTGAGGCTAAGCTCACACTTGTGCAGTTGCGCCAAGCTTTATCGCAGTCGCTGCCCAGTTACATGTTACCTGCCGCGCTGGATATCGTTGCTGATCTTCCACTGACTGCAAACGGAAAAGTAGACAAGCAAGCATTACAGCTTGCCTATCAGGCACAGGCGAAAAGCCAAGAGGTCGCCGAGGTAATTGATGGATCTAAGCTCACAGACATACAGCGTTATTTACTTGAGTTATATCGTGAGCTACTGCCGAGCCCAGTACAGAGTATTAACGACAGTTTCTTTGACTTAGGCGGGCATTCACTGCTTGCCATAAAAGTGATCGGCCGAGTGCGCAGTGAGCAGCGGCGAGATATCACCTTGCCACAACTCTTTGATGCGCCAAGAATTGCAGCGTTTGCTGAAGTGATAACCGCAAGTTCGATGATTGCGCACAGCAATACCATTGAGCCAGTATCAAGAGCCCAAGCGTTACCTCTGTCTTTTGCTCAGCAGCGTTTGTGGTTAATTGACCAGTTACATGAGCAGAGTGTGCAATACCATATGCCAGCGAGCTATTGGTGTGAAGGTGCCTTAGATATTGACGCTTTAACACAAGCGTTAAGCGCGATTGTTGCACGTCATGAAGTACTCCGTACGGTCATCGTTCCTGCAAGTGGTGATCACGGTGCTGTGCAACAGGTTCGTGATCAAGTAGCCTGTCCTGTGGAATTAGTAGATTTGTCTGGGCTGAATACCGCCGAGCAACAGCAGCGTTGGCAAACATTACAGCAGCAATCGCTCAGCAAGCCTTTTGATTTATGCCAAGACACTATGCTGCGCGTTATCTGTGTGCAGTTTAGTCACAACCGATTTGGACTCTTGTTTAACATGCATCACATAGCCAGCGATGGTTGGTCGATGGCGCTGCTTGCCAAAGAATTTGTGGCGTTTTATCGGCACTTTAGTGAAGCGCCAGCGTATTCGTTGCCAGAGCAATACGCTAAACCGCTAGCGGTGCAGTATGCAGACTTTGCCTACTGGCAGCAGCAACAGCAAGATAGCTATCAGGCAGATCTTTCTTATTGGCAAACTCAGTTGCAGCAGTGTCCAGTTGTTCATGAATTACCGCTGGACTTTGAGCGACCACAAGTTCAGTCCCTTGATGGTGAATGCATTCGTTATACTCTTACAACGTCGCAAGTTGAGGCGATAAAAGCGCATTGCCAAGCACAAGGGGTGACCTTGTATATGTGGTTGCAAACTGCCTTTTCGCTGTTGATGCTTCGTCTTAGTCAAACGCAGGATATTGTCATTGGCTCGCCCATTGCAGGACGTGAGGTGAAAGAGTTAGAGGGGTTACTGGGGTGCTTTGTGAATACCTTGGCTATTCGCGCTCGCAAAGTGGGGTCGCCTTCATTTAACGACTGGCTAAGTGAACAAAAACAGGTGATCTTGGCGGCTTTTTCCCATCAGAATCTACCCTTTGAGCAGCTTGTTGATGCCATTAATCCACCGCGCAGCTTAGCGCATTCGCCCATATTACAAATACTCTTTGCACTACAAAATAACGAACAAAGTAACTTCAAGCTACCTCACCTAAAAATCGAGCAACAGCTTGATCTTAAGCCTGCAATGAAGTTCGACTTAGAAGTCAATGCACAAGAATCGGGCAGTGAGATCACGGTGCAGTGGAATTATGCCAAAGCCTTGTTTAAACACACTAGCGTACAGGCGATGGTTGATGCTTTTGTGACGTTAATTGACGCGGCGCTGACAAGCCCTGAGCAAAGTGTGAATACCTTACCATTAGTTGATAGCAAAGTACTCAGCGAGTTAGGGTTTGCCACGCAAGCGCAGCCGCAATCTCCTTGGTTTATCAGCGATAAAATACGGGACTTTGCTCAGCATAGTGCACAGCAAAATGCTGTACGAGATATGACTGGCAAGCGGTTAAGTTTTGGCGAATTGGAGTCACAAAGTAATCAACTTGCGCGTTACTTGATTGAACAAGGCGTAACGGCAAGGTCGCAGGTCGCAATAAGCTTAGCGCCAAGCTGTGAGCAAGTTGTGGCACTTTTGGCAACCTTAAAAGTTGGGGCCGTGTATGTGCCGCTTGACCCAAATGCACCGAGTCAGCGTCAGCACTATATATTGCGTGACAGTAAAGCGACTTGCCTTATCACCATCTCAGAACTACTTCCTAACAGCGCAGAGCTTAGCTGCCGTTTGGTGCTAATGGACACCGCACAGCATTGGCAGAACATGCCTGTAGAAGCGCTTGCGCCGTTAAGTGATATTGATGCGCCTGCTTATATGATTTATACCTCTGGCACTACAGGGCGACCCAAAGGTGTGGTGATCAGCCATCGTAATCTACACCTTTACCTTGAGCATGTTAGCCACAGTTATCTCCAAGGCGATATACACGAGAGTGTTGTCAGCACGCCTTTAGCGTTTGATGCGACAGTAACGAGCTTATGGGGCGCGCTGGTTAATGGCCTTGGAGTTGTATTATTGAATGATGGCGAGCAGTTAATCACAGAGCTTAGTGCGTGTTTAGCGCGTGATGAGGCGATGCTGTTTAAGCTGACACCAGCCCACTTGCAAGGCGTGCTGGCGCGATTACAACCGAGCAATGCTGCGCACCAAATTGTGGTGGGGGGAGAAGCCTTATCTAGCAGCGTGGTTACTCAAGTTGGGGCACTGCTGCCACAGGCTTATTTTTATAACGAATATGGCCCAACAGAAGCAACGGTCGGTTGTTGTGTGTATCGCTGTAACGGCCAAGATGCAGTTTCGCTTGCACAGCAATCTCAGCGTTTTGTGCCAATCGGTAGCGCCATTCAGGGCACTCATTTGGTGGTATTAGATCAGCATCAACAGCCGGTGCCGATGGGCATGCCCGGTGAGCTATACATCGCAGGCGATAATGTGGCTCAGGCGTATTTTGGGTTGCCAGAGCTCAGCGCCAGTAGATTTGTGTCATTGTCTTTGAACAATGACTCACAGCGTTATTATCAGACGGGCGACCAAGTGCGTTGGCTGCTAGATGAACAGGGCAACCCTAGTGTGCTGCAGTTTATTGGTCGTCGAGACAACCAAGTTAAACTGCGTGGCTATCGCATCGAGCTTGAAGAAATTGCGGCCCAGCTTGAGCAACTAGATGCAGTGCAACAAGCTCATGTGTTACTTAATGAAAGTAAAGATAACTTACTGGGCTGTGTGGTGCTAACTACACCATCGCACAGTGATGCCATTTATGAGCTTGAACAGACGCTACACACTCAGATATTAGCCTTGTTAGCAGAGGTCCTACCAAGTTATATGTTGCCTTACGAGCTGTATGCACTGGCTGCTATGCCGCTCACCAATAATGGCAAAGTAGATGCGGGAGCACTTGCACAACTGGTGCAATCGCAACAGGCGCAAGTGCTTACGGCACCTTTAGCTCCTATGACTGAACTACAAACGCTGCTGGCAGAAATTTTTGCTCAAGTGCTCAATACTCAAGTCCGAGATATTAACAGTAACTTCTTTGAATTAGGGGGGCACTCTTTATCAGCAAGCCAAGCGGTTGCCTTAATTGAACAGGCGCTTGAGGTGCCCATTACCTTAAAAATATTGTTCGAGCGGCCAAGCGTAAGCGCACTTGCAACTTGGTGTGAGATCCATCGTGCAGCCAAAGCGGCGGACGAAAACGGTCAGTCTGAGGAGATGTTTTTGTGATGAATGAACAGCAAAGACAGATAGAGGCATTGATCGCAGAAGCATTAGCAGCTGGCGTGACCTTGTATGAAAAAAACGGTGGCTTGGCATTTAAGCAAACCGCTGGGTTTCCTCCACAGTTAAAACAGCAGGTGGTTGAATATAAATCAGAGATCATTGCCTATTTTCAGCAACAAAGCCATGATGTGGCGAGCTCATCGCCGAAAATAGTCGCGCAGCCAAGCGCGGGGAAAATCTTACCGCTGAGCTTTGCGCAGGAAGGACTGTGGTTTATTGAGCAACTGCAAGGTAGCAAGCAGTATTATATGCCCGCCGAGTTTTTGTTACGCGGCAAGCTTAATATTCAAGCAATGCGCAGCGCTGTACAAGATGTGGTGCAGCGCCACGAAATACTGCGCGCTAGGTTTGTAAAAAATGAACAAGATGGCCAACCCCAGCTGCAAATAACGGATGATATTAGTGAGCCGTTCGAGTGGCTTGATGCCAGTGTAGCAGCTGAGGAAACACGGCAAGCCTACATTGCTTCGCGCATCGCAGCACATCAGAACAAGCCTTTTGATTTGGCTCATGATTGTTTGCTTCGCGTGCTGGTGGTAAGTAATGGCGATGAGCATCACCTTGCTTTTAATATGCACCATATTGTCTCTGACGGGGCGTCAATGGCGCTACTTGCACAAGAGATAGAGGCTGGCTATTGCAAACACATAGGCGCATCTTATACACCGCTTGCAACTATGCAGGTGCAATATAGTGATTTTAGTCAGTGGCAGCGAGCACAGCTAACGCCAGATCGCATCGAGGCACCACTGGCGCAACTAAAACAGCAATTTGGCGAATTAGCGCCGTTGCAGTCATTGCCTTGTGATTTTGTCCGTCCTGCGGTGCAGTCGTTAACGGGGAAGGTATATCGCCAAGCGCTTGATGCGTCGTTATTTGCGGCGATCTCGACACAGGCGAAGTCGCTCCAGCTCACACCCTTTATGTGGCTGCTCAATACCTTTATGTTGTTTATCGCAAGGCTTACGCAATCGCAGCAGGTAGTTGTAGGCACGCCAGAGCTTGGCCGTCATCATCCTGAATTAACGCCGTTAATTGGCTTGTTCGTTAATACCTTAGTGATGCATGCAAAGCTCGACAGTGATATGCCATTTAGCCAATGGTTGCAGCAACAAAAAGCCCTCAACCTAGCGGCGTTTGAATATCGCGATATTCCTTTTGATAAAGTGGTGGAAGCGGTTGGTGCTCCAAGAGATTTAAGTCACCATCCGCTAGTGCAAATATTATTTACACTGGAAACCCGTGATGAGCGTGCTTTTACGCTTCCGGGATTATCGGTTCAAGAAGTGCAAAAACAACAGGCGGATAGCATAGCAGTAAAATGCGACTTAGAACTCAATGCCGTAGTTGATGAGCAGGCACTTTATTTACATTGGAAGTTTGATAGCAACCTTTACACAGCAGAGACCATCAAGCATTGGGCGGATTGTTTCCATACGCTGCTTCAAGCTTGTGTTACAGCCCCTCATACCGCCGTTGGTGAACTTGCGTTACTGAACCAAAAACAGCAACAAGCATTAATAACGGGCGCTCAATGCCAAGCGGCAACTTGGCCTAAGCAAGACACCATCACCAGTTTATTCACGCGCTACGCCGAGCACTTTGCCACACGTACAGCCGTGCAAGATAGCACGACTATGCTGAATTATCGTGAGCTTAACGATCGAGTCAATGCGCTGGCGGTAATGCTGTTACAACAAGGGGTCACGCCACGAACCATGCTGGTGGTGAGTGTATCACGCAGCATAGAGATGATAGTGACCTTGCTAGCAGTGCTTAGAGTCGGTGCTGCCTACGTACCAGTAGATCCCGACTACCCGCAAGAGCGCATTGAGTATATTTTGGGAGACGTGCAAAGCCCATGGCTACTTTGTGACAACGCTACGCAGGCACAGTTTAGTCAGCTTTCATACCAGCTAATTAATGTGTCACAGGCAGAGCATCAGGCCAGCCGCGAAGCCCTCAAGCAGCTTGATGCTATTCAGGTTGAGCCGCAAGACTTGGCTTATATGATCTATACCTCGGGCACCACAGGGCGACCAAAAGGCGTACAAATTGAGCATCGTCATGTGGTGCGCTTACTTCATGTAGAGCCCAACTTATTCGATTTTAATGAGCAAGATGTTTGGACCTTGTTTCATTCCTTCTGCTTTGATTTCTCAGTGTGGGAAATGTATGGCGCGTTACTCTTTGGTGGTCGCCTTGTGGTTGTGGATAAAGCGACTGCGCAAGACACTCAAGCTTTTGCTCAGTTGTTGGTTGATGCTCAGGTTACGGTCTTAAATCAAACACCAAGTGCGTTTTACGCGCTACAAGCCACGCTACTCAATGACAGTCAGTTGGCGAGCCAATGTGCAGTGCGGTACGTGATTTTTGGTGGTGAAGCGTTGCAGCCAAGTAAGCTACAACCTTGGGCACAGCACTTACCAAATTGCCAGTTAATCAATATGTATGGCATTACCGAAACCACGGTACATGTTACGTTTAAAGCGCTGGAACTGGCGGATATGGCGCTTGGCACCAGTAATATAGGTCGTGCTATTCCGACCACCAGCTGCTATGTACTTGATGACAAGCAAAGGCTCTTGCCGCAAGGTGCCGTGGGCGAGTTGTACGTAGGGGGCGAGGGGGTTTGTCGGGGGTATTGGCAACGTGACGAATTAAACGCGACCCGCTTTATTCAAAACCCGTTTAGTGAAGCGTCTGAGCAGCGATTATATCGCTCAGGCGATCTCGTGCGCTTAATGGCCAGCGGTGAGCTGAGTTATGTTGGCCGAATTGACGACCAGGTAAAAGTTCGGGGTTATCGCATTGAATTAGGCGAAATTGAAAACCAGTTGCGCCATCATCCCGAAGTGGCTGAGGTCACTGTGCTGTTAAATCGGCAAGACCCAGAAAATGTCTGGATCTGCGCCTTTGTGGTGTTACACAAACAGGTCGAGTTCGACGACATCACTTTAGTCATGCAGCAGTTTTTAAAACAAAATTTACCCGACCATATGTTGCCTGCCAAAGTGCAATCGGTGGCAGCTATGCCACTGACCAGCAATGGCAAAGTAGATAAAAAAGCACTACTGCAGCAACTTGATACAAGCTTTAACGAAAACACTTATGAAGCACCGATTGGCGAGCTTGAAACCCAACTTGCAAGCTATTTTGCCGAGACTTTGCAGCGCGAATCAGTTGGTCGCTATGACGACTTTTTTAGACTCGGCGGGCACTCGCTACTTGCTGCAAAACTGGCAAATAATATTCGCAAGACGCTGCACATTGAGTTACCGCTGCAAGTGATTTTTACGCACCCTACGGTGCACGGCTTGGCGGCAGCACTTGAAAAACAAGACGCGCAGCTAAGTACTATTGCTGTGGTGGATAAAAGCAATGGCGTGGTGCTGTCTTTTGCTCAGCAACGTTTGTGGACATTAGATCAAATGCAGCAGGGCAGCCAGCAATATCAAATTCAAGCGTTATTGGCGTTTTCAGGGGAGCTTGATCTGAGCGCGTTCGAGCAAAGTTGGCAAAAGGTGCTGTCACGGCATCAGGTGTTGCACTCGGCTATCATCAACACTACCGATGAGCCCAAACAGTACCTTGTCACTTTGCCTGAGCATTTTGTTACGCTTATTGACGTTTCTACGCAATCACCGCTTTGGCAAACTGTGGTTTGGCAGCGCGCGGTACGAGACGACCAAGCGCAGGGTTTTGATCTTAGTAAAGATCTAATGATCCGTGCAACTCTAGTTCGATTCTCATCAGGCTACCATCGGCTTATCGTCAATATGCACCATATTGCTAGTGATGCTCAGTCTATTGAAGTATTAATGCGAGAGCTCACACAGTTTTATGCCCATTACACCCAAGGCTGTGAACTTGCCCATGACTTGATTGCGCCACCTGAGGTGCAATACGCGGATTATGCCCATTGGCATCGAGCACAGTGCCAAGGCGCGCAGCAAAGTGCAGACATGGCATTTTGGTCTGCGCATCTTGACGATGCGCCGCCACTGCATCAATTACCGCTCGATACGCCTCGTGGGCAGGCCGTGAACAATAGCGCGCAAGCATTTACTGAGCAGCTAAGCGTAGAGACATGGCAACGGCTGCAACAGTTTTGTCAGCGTTTGGGAATAACCCCGTTTATTTGGTTGCATAGCGCGTATGCGGTGGTGCTTGCTAAGTTTAGCCAAGTGGATGATATTGTGATTGGTGCGCCATTTTCAGGGCGGCATCACCCACAAGTGGAGCAGTTGATTGGCTTTTTCGTCAATGCCTTGCCAATTCGCGTGAAGGTCGATTGGCAGCAGAGTTTCAGTCAGCTACTCGATATACAAAGAGAGCAGATTGAGCAAGTACATCAACATCAATCACTTCCCTTTGAGCAGCTCATTGACCATCTTGGTGTTAGCCGAGAGCTAAGTCACCAAAGTGTTTTCCAGTTGAGTTTTGCGTTTAATCCCGAGCCACAGCACACACCAGAGTTTGTGGGGCTCAGCACGGAAGTTTTAGCGTCGGAAAACGCGCGTGCCAAGTTTGATCTAGAGCTCAGCGCAACAGTAAATGGGCAAGGGTTGAGATTGCACTGGCTATACAACAGTGGATTATTTGAAAGAGAAACCGTAGCTAGCATTGCAGAGTGTTTTAATGTTGTGATCGCGCAGTTACTCACGCAGCCTGATTGCGCACTTGCGGATATAAAACTTTGCAAGGAGCAGAAGCTAGAGAGTCATGCGATTTCAGGCAAATCAGCGCCGGAACACTTTGAGCAGTCAGTGCTTGAGCAAATTGAGCGACATATGGCAGAGCCTGCACAAGCTGAGCGGTTCGCAGTAATTGACACAAACTCAAATCAAACCTTGAGTTATGGTGAGCTTAATGAAAGAGCCAAGGCATTGGCGGCGCTGTTATTAAGTGAAGGGCTGCAACCAGAGCAGCCTGTGCTTGTTGCGATGACGGGCAGCGCAGATCTCATTGTGGCGATGTTGGCTGTGTTAAAAGCGGGTGGATGTTATGTGCCTGTTGACCCTCATTACCCTCAAGCGCGAGTCAATTACATCGCTAAAGACAGCAGCGCTGCGCTGGTTTTAACCAAGTGTGAGTTTGCCGCTCGCTTTGAGGTAGCAGAGTTAGATGATAACGACATTGAGGCTGAATATCGCTCCTCACATGTCATTTGTGTTGATGACGCCAACGTGCAGGCGCGCCTTGCGACAATATCACTACCTCAGCAGTTTCCAAAAGTTAAAGCGGAGCAGCTGGCCTATGTGATTTATACCTCAGGCACAACAGGTAATCCTAAAGGCGTGATGATAGCCCACCAAGGGTTGGCGAATTTATGTGGTTGGCACCGACGAGCTTTTGCGGTGGATAATCATAGCGTTGCGAGTCAAACCGCCAACCCCGCCTTTGACGCGGCAACATGGGAAATTTGGCCTTATTTATGTGCTGGCGCGAGCCTCGTGTGTGTGACAAAAGCGGTGCTACAGTCACCGGCCGAATTAACAGCCTGTTTCAATACACACCAAGTCACGCATAGTTTTATTGCAACGCCAATCGCTCAAGCGCTGCTCACTGAGTCTTTGTTTAACCCGCAAAGCTTGCGCTATTTATTGGTTGGCGGCGATAAACTCGGTGCGCTTCAAGCAAAAGAATACGGATTTACCTTAGTCAATAACTATGGACCTACCGAAGCCTCGGTGGTCGCGACTTCAGGTGTGGTTGAGTTTGACGGAAAGGTGCCAGATATCGGCTTGCCCGTCGACAATAGCCAGCTATTTATTTTAGACCCACAACTGCGTGCTGTGCCTCAGGGGATGATTGGGGAGTTATACGTAACAGGAGCAGGACTTGCCAGTGGATATTTACATCAACCACAGCTTAGTGCTGAGCGTTTTGTTGAGCTACAAGTCTCTCCCTCGCACATGGTGCGAGCCTATAAAACGGGAGATTTGGTTCGCCTGCTTAGCAGCGGCCGTATCGCCTATATGGGTCGTAACGATGGACAAGTAAAACTGCGAGGGTATCGTATTGAACTGGCCGAAATTGAACAGCAAATTGGGCTGCTATCGAGCGTACAAGAATGTGCGGTTCAGATAACCACAAGCGCATCAGGGCAGCCACAGTTGCAGGCATTTGTGGTAACAACAACTGAGCCTCAAGTGCTTCAAGCCCAGCTAAAGGAAAGACTACCAAGTTATATGGTGCCAGAGCATTTTGTTATGCTCGCAAGGCTACCTTTGACACCGCATGGCAAGGTTGACCATCGTGCCTTGGCAACACTTGGTAAAACTCAACAGACTATCACAGTAACCGAGCCGAGCGCGGTCACACCACAGGCTAACAGCATCGTAGCCCAGTTACTGGCGATTTATCGGCAGGTATTAAATACACCATCGATGACCGCTGAAGATGACTATTTTGCGTTGGGCGGCGACTCTATTTTGAGTATTCAAATCGCAAGTAAAGCCAAAGCACTCAAGTTACCTGTTAGTGCTACCGACGTGTTTACCTACCCCAGTGTTTCGGCACTTGCAGCAAGACTTGCCCAGCAAGATATTCGCCTGACTATGGGTAAAGAAAGGCAGCCATTGGTTGGTCAACTCGATAAATTACCAATTCAGCATTGGTTTTTCGCCCAACAATTTGCCAAACCCAGTCATTGGGATCAAAGCGTGTTGGTGAGTGTAGATAAATCCGTCACACCAGCGCAGCTCAAGCAAGTGATAGGGTACTTGATAGCTCAGCACGATGCGCTACGTTTGGTGGTTGCGGATGAAAATACCCTATTTGTACATGATGGCATTGATATTAAAAAGGTATTTACGGCGCATACGCTTGAGCGTGACGTATGGCAAGCTGAGCTGAGCGAGTTCAGTGAGCAAGTGCAGCAAGGTTTTGCGTTTACTGGCACGCCACTGTTTAAAGCAGTGTTATTTGTTACACCTGACGGCGAAGCCAACAATCGCTTGCTGTTTAGCGCACATCACTTGCTAGTGGATGGCGTCTCTTGGCGTGTGTTACTTGAAGATGTAAGTCAGCTATTACAGCAGCAAACAAACAATGTGCCGCTGGAGCTTCCTGCTGCAAGCGCGAATTTGGCTGAACTTGCCGATTTTTATCGTGAACTTGCAACCGATGAGCGTGGTTTGCGCAAATGGCAGAAGGTGGCTGCACTGGCTGAAACTTCGCACTTATTGAGTCTTAAAGATACAAGCGCGACCCCAACCATAGCCAAAGTTCGCCACACATTGTCAGCAGCGCACACCCGTGCGCTACTGGGATCCGCCAACACCAGTTACGGTACGACGGCGCAAGCATTGCTGCTTAGTGCGCTTGCTTGGTGTGCGCAAAAGCGCGGTGTAGACCGTGAAGTGATCATGCTAGAAGGACACGGTCGTGAGTTACTGACGAAATCACTGGATAGCAGCCGGACCATTGGCTGGTTAACGGCGCTCTATCCAATGCAGTTATTTAGTAATGGTAGCCGCTTGCATGATGTGATTTGCAGTATCAAGGCAGAGCTTGAAAGGAGCGCTAAAGTCGCCAGTAGTTATGGTGCAGCGCGGTATTTACACCCAGAACCAAACGTTCGCTCGTCGCTTGAGATTGATACCCGAGGTTTACTGTTTTTCAACTATTTAGGCCAGCTAGATACAGTTATTGAGCAACAAGGTTTGCTGGGAGATGCTCGTGAGTCGACTGGCACTTTGGTTGCAAAGTCAAACCTCAGTTACTTTGGAGCACAACTAACGGCGGCAGTTGTCGATGGTCAATTGGCGTTAACGTTAGAGTTTGACAGCCTGCGCTTAGCATCTGAAGCAGCAGAGCGATTAAGTAAAGAGATACTCGAAAGTCTAATTCAGGTCATCGAGCATTGCCAATCCCAGCCTCAACGTCATTACACAGTCAGTGACTTTGCACTTCTCAGCGGCATTTCTGAACGGCAGTTACAGCGCATAGTTGAGCAGGTTGAAGGTGAAGTTGAGGATATTTACCCTCTAACTGGTTTGCAGCAAGGCATGTGGTTTCACAGTCAAACGGCACGAGAGGCGCACGCTCAAAGCACGCTACCTTACGTCGAGCAAACCAGCTTATTGTTGCAAGGAAGTATAGATATTGAAGCGCTGAGTTATGCTTGGCAGCAATTGATTAAGCAGCACAGCATATTACGCTCGGCATTTATAGACGTTGCTGGCGAGCCGCTGCAAGTGGTCTGTAAACATGCCGATGTGCCACTCAAACTGCTGCACAGCAGTGTCATTGCAGAAGAGCAATCGCAAATAGTGAAATCACAGGCCGCGGTGGAGCTTGCCGAGCCGCTTAGGCTTTCACAAGCGCCTTGTATGCGATTGAAGTTAATTGCTTTTGAGGATGGCAATGTTGGGGTGGTTTGGACTTATCATCATCTCATCATGGATGGTTGGTCGCTGCCGGTATTATTTGCTGAATTATTGGCATTTTATCAAGCCCGTTGCCAAGGTGAGTTACGGCCCATTGTGGTAGATAATTTCCGCGATCATATCGAATATTTGCATACGCATGTTGACCGCGACGAAGCGTTTTGGCGGGAGTATCTGGGTGGAGTTACCGCGCCCACATTACTCAGCGAAAAGGTACTTCACACTGAAAATCACACTGAAAATAAAGCGGCTGGTGTTAAAGAACTTAGTGTGACTTTACCGCAATCGCTGCAAGATGCCGTGACTCGCTTTACAGGCGAACAAGGACTTACCGTCAATCAGTTTATCCAAGGGCTCTGGGCGTATTGGGTGGCAAATTGCTGCAACGAACCGTATGCCTTATTTGGTCAAACCATTGCGGGCAGACCTACAGCGCTTAGTAGAATGGCGCAGCGCGTTGGCTTGTATATCAATACGCAAGCGGTCCATGTCGGGATAGATCAAGCTGCGCGTGTGAAAGATTACCTGCAAGCGGTGAAGTCGCAGCTTACGGCATTGGCGCAGCACCCGCATACACCACTGACACAAGTTCATCAGTGGTCGGGTATTGAGAACGACAGTCCATTGTTTGATTGCTTGTATGTTTTTGAAAATTATCCGCAAGATCCGTTGCAAAATAGCGCTGCGCTGCCATTTATTGCAACAACCTTAAGCGAAGTTGACGAAACACATTACCCATTGACCTTTGTGGTCGGCGTAGGGGCGAGTTTATCGCTCACGCTGAGCTATCAGCAGCAATGCTTTGATGAAGTGTTTATCGAGCAAAGCCTTGCGGCGATGCAGCAGCTGATGTTAGCTGCGACACAACAGCCCGAACAAACACTTGGGAAATTGTCTTGGCAGCCTCAACACGCGCAGTACAGCAAGGCATTGCCTCTACCTACTTTTTCACTGGCGCAAGCGGTGCAATATCAAACGCCAAATATACCAATTCAGCAATTATTTGCTCAAGTTGCTGCTGAATTTCCTGAGCATATTGCTATTCGTGAATATAGTACCGCCTCTGGGGAGGCTCGCTGTTATCGCTATTCACAGCTGGATAAAGACGCCAATCAGCTCGCCCATTACCTTGCTTCACGACTAGAGCCGAGTACGGCCCCCGTTATTATTGGCCTGTGTCTAGAGGCGAATTACCAGCTTATTGTGGCTATGCTTGCGGTGCTCAAATTGGGCGCAGCTTATCTACCAATTGCACCAACACTACCCGAGTCTCGACGTCGTTTGCTGCTGCAAAATGCCAATGCAGCCATGCTGGTTTCTAAAACAGAATATTGGCAGGGTAGCTCGGAGCAGGTGGTGCCTCAAGTCGATTTAGATAGTATTCAGGGCGCTTTGGCTGAGCAGCCTAGCCGTTGCTTTACTGCGCCATGCCAGGTTGACGACCTCTGTTATGTAATTTATACCTCGGGCACCACGGGCATGCCAAAAGGGGTGATGGTGGAGCATGCCAGTGTCGCCAATTATGTGCAGGCATTAGCCTCGCAATATGCGATTACGCCCAGCGACAATTACCTGCAATTTGCTAGCATGAGCTTTGATGTGTTTGCGGAAGAGGTCTTTTGTACTTTACTTCGTGGTGCAACCTTGGTGATGGCACCGACAGACGACATGTTGGATCCCAACAAGCTGGCGCAATTAAGCCAAGATGCCGAGTTAACACTGATGAGTTTACCAACGGCGTATTGGCATCAACTTGCAGCGACTTCAGTCACCTTGCCAACCTCGCTGAGGATCATCACCATAGGTGGCGAGCAAATGCTGATTGCCGCGCTCACCGATTGGCAGCAGCGCTATGGCGACCATATTCGAATTATTAATGCCTATGGCCCGACCGAAGCAACCATTTCTGCAACCCTTAATGATGTCACACACTTCCGCGGTGCACGCGTGCCGATCGGTCAACCCGTCGAGGGTTTATCTTTATATTTACTTGATGAACAGCTTCGAGCGGTGGCTACCGGTGTGGAAGGGGATTTATACATTGCAGGTATTGGCCTTGCCAGAGGCTACCTCAATGACGAAGAAAAGACGCAGCAGGCCTTTATCATTGAGCCAAATAGCGGCCAGCGACTTTATAAAACCGGCGATCGTGCTTGCTGCTTAGCCTCAAATGAATTGCTGTATCTAGGCCGTGGTGATGACCAAGTTAAAGTGCGCGGTTACCGCATCGAACTGGGTGAGATTGAGCGGCAACTTCAGCTGCTAGACGAAGTTGCTGCGTGTGCTGTGGTGGTGCGTGAAGATAGCAGTAACAACGCGCAATTAGTGGCATTTGTGCAGCCAACGCAACATACGGAAGTGAATGATGCAGCTCTGCGAGCGCAATTACGCGCAGTACTACCCACTTACATGGTCCCTGAGTTGTTTCAATCAGTTAGCCAACTTCCGCTGACAACGAACGGCAAAGTAGATCGCAAACAGCTCATTGCGCTGGCCGGATCATACACTCCGCCTCAACCCTTGCGGCAAGAGGCTAAGCTGGAAAGGCTTACACCACTACAAACTCAATTAGTGCAGCAGTTTGCTAGTCGTTTGCTGGTGGATGGAGTGTGCCTTGACGATAACTTCTTTAATTTAGGTGGTCATTCGCTATTAGCGATGCGTTTAGTGGGTGATATTAATCAGCACCTACAACTCAATTTGCCACTGTCGGCACTTTTTGAGCATCCGACTGTGCGTGGGCTCAGCCAGTATATTCAAGCATTGAGGGATAGTTTCGGCGAATGTCATGGTAAACCTCAATCGCTTGAAACCTTAGTGTGTTTGCAAGAGGGCGAGCTTGGTTTTACACCAGTGGTGTTGATTGCGGGAGCGGGGGGTTGGTTAATGGCATTTCATGCGTTAGTGAATGGGCTTGATAGCCGTATACCCGTTTATGGCTTGCAGCCAGAGGCGCTAGCCGAGGAACCCGAGACGCTAACCTCGATTAGACACACCGCAGCGTATTACTTGAGTGTATTAGCAGGCGCTGAACTTGGTGAGCAAGTGCATTTGGTCGGACATTCTTTTGGCAGCTTTATCGCCTATCAACTTGCCACTTTACTTGAGCAGCAAGGTCGAATTGGCTGTTCGGTAACTGTGATTGATACGCCTGTACCGAGCAACCCAGCGCTTAACTTAGATGAAGCGCAAATCGCACAAATGATGCTGGATAATCTGATAACGTTTTTTCGCCTCAGTGTCTCTGATGCTGAAATCAGTGCCTATAAGCAAGGTGATGCTCCAGCACGCATTGCCTATCTCAATCACTGGATACATCAAGCTGGATTTAACTTTAGTGATGCGCATTTACGCCACTTTCAACAAGTTTTTAGTGCCCAACTGCGAGCAAATATTGAGATGCCGTCTATGCTTAGCGACACCCTAATCTGTGTTGTAAAAACGCAGCAAACGCAAGAATTTGAAGGCCATCCTGTGAATAAAGACATGGGATGGAAACCATTTAGTCACTCTCTCTCTTGTTATGAAGTCAAAGGAGATCATTTGTCCTGCCTGCAAGCCGAGCAAGTAGGGCAGTTGGTTAACATAATTGAGCGCAACTATGTGTTGCACTAGCAAAAGTACATACTTTTAAGGATGGGAAAACAATGGATCACGCACTTTCTTTGGAATTGGATCCGACATCGATTGCAGCAGACCCTCGGATACATGACTTATCTGAGGTTAAACAAAGCGGTATGGCATGGGTGAAAAACCACGTTCAAGAGGTGAATAACTGGGTTGAGCGAGATGGTTTTGCATTGCTTCGTGGCTTAAATATTGTGAGCACGAATCAGTTTAGCGCCATACTTGAGACCTTGTTTGGTGAGCGTTTAAGCCAGTATGTTTATCGCTCTTCGCCACGAACGGCACTGAACAACAATATTTACACCACCACGGAATATCATGCCGATCAAGTGATCCTGCAGCATAACGAAAATGCTTACTCCAATGTTTGGCCGATGCGAATGGGCTTTTTTTGTGTGATCCCAGCAACCACGGGTGGGTGCACACCACTTGCCGACAGCCGTGAAGTATATCGTCGTATTCCCAGTGAATTAAGAGACAAGTTTGAGCGTTTAGGTGTGCAGTACGTGCGTAACTACGGTGATATCGACCTACCTTGGCAAGAGGTTTTTCAGACTGAGAGTAAAGCCGAAGTTGAGCAATATTGCCGACAAAATGAAATCGAATTTACTTGGCTTGATGATAAAAGGCTACAAACCAAGCAATGGCGTCCGGCGGTCATGCGCCATCCAAAAAGTGGTGAAAAGGTATGGTTTAATCAAGCTCACTTGTTCCACTGCTCGAGCCTAGATAATCAACTCAGTGCACAAATGCGTGACAGTATCGGCAGCGAATTTTTACCTCGTAACGCCTTTTTTGGTGATGGTAGCGAAATAAGTGACCAAGACATCAAGCTCATCAATCAGGTTTATCAAGACCTCACTTTTGCTTACCCGTGGCAAAGAAACGATATTTTGCTGCTGGATAATATGCTGTTTACTCATGGCAGAGAGGCCTATACAGGCACTCGTAAAGTACTAGTTGGCATGGCAAATATCGCGTCAGCATAACTAGTTGGTACTCATTCCGATGAAAATCGGGCAACAACATTTGTTAGTGGTTACGTGGTTGGCAATGTAAGGAATGAAAAAATGAAATGGCTAATACAACTACGGCTAAGAATGATGATGCTATTTTGCATCACCTTAGCACTGGCTTCTTGTTTGCAGAAAAAGAGCATCGCAGATAATCACACGATTATGCCTAATCAATTAGAAATGATAGCGGCGGTGGTGAAGGAATATTGCGATGCCAACCTATTCTTTGGCACGGTTTATATCACCTCGGTTGATAAGGTGGTGTACCAGTCCAACTGCGGACCACAGAACATGCAATATGATGTTGATAACAGCGTTAAGTCCAAGTATCGCATCGGTTCCAATACCAAAGCGTTTTCGGCTGCTATTTTAATGAAGATGTTAGATGGTAAGGACTTACGGCAGGAAACCATTGGCGATCACTTGCCTTGGTACCCAGATAACCAATGTGCGGATGTTTCGCTACATCATTTGCTTACCATGTCGTCTGGGATCAATAACTACAGCGACAACGAAGCCGTATACGATAACTACGGTTGGCGGCCTTATTTATATAACTCGAGTCTAGATCTTAACGGTCCGGAAGATTTTAGTAATCGCTTTTGCACTTGTGGTGCCGAAGCGGGGCAAAGTGGCACACCGTCATTTACCCCGGGTAGCAAGTATGAATACAGCAACTGTAACTATTATCTCATCGGTAATATCATTGAGCAGCTAGCGGCTGGCAAACAAGGCAATATTAGTCGTGAGTATTGGTTTGCTAATATCGTTCAAGAGCAAATTCTAAACCCGCTTAGCATGACGGACAGCGGCTCTTACAGTGCGATTGGTGTCTATTCAAATATGACCACAGGCTATATCTATAATCAAAACCAATACTTACCCCTTGCCAATGGTCGTCCACCAGCTACAGGTGGACCTGCACCTTACGAAGACATTTTAGTGAATCCATATAGCAACCCTTTGGTACTGTATTCCGCTGGAGATTTGTATTCCACAGTGGAAGACATGCATAAGTGGGATCAAGGCTTGTATGGCACTCAAATCTTAAACGATACCCAGAAACTAGCGGCCTTTGCTCCCTACTCTAACACTGGTAGCAGCGACGAGTGTGAATACTATGGCTATGGTTGGTTTGTGACTTATGTCGACCCAAACCAGTACGGCAAAGTGGCAAATTGCCCCGAAAACCCAGCCGATGCAAATCTCAGAATGTATGAAAAATTTTTACAGTACTCTGGTAGTTACCCCTATTCATGGGTGACCAGTTTCACCCGTTTACTGGAACGAGATCAAAGCATCATGGTGTTTAGCAACTATGTGAAAGAGGGGATTGAGTCAGATTGTATCGCCAAGGAGATCCGCAACATTATCTTCTATAGTGATAAACACCGTACCGAGCAATGCCAGCAAGATTTGAATCAGGCATAACGCGGTAGGGAAAAATACCGAGCTTTCGTGCTCGGTTAAACAAATTAATAGAACGCCTGCAGTAGGTGGCAACGTTTCGCTCAGTTGTATTTGTGACACTGTGCAAATCCTTGGTTGTTCTTAGGTTTACTTCTTCATCATGGATGAAGGCGGTAAAGCTCAGAGTTGAATAAGTGCAACTTGTTTGATTTTGGGTACTAGGGCAAGTGCCAACATGGTGCTTGATGAGTTCGACAACTGTTTAAATAAATCATAGAGGATGAATTATGGCAGTGACAAAAACAGCGAAGGATGACAAGGCGAGCGACGCTCCAGAACAACAGGAATCACAACTTGTTGCTGATGAAGACAGAGCAGCCGTTGCTCAGCTGATTGTCGACAAATACACAAAATGGTCGTTTGGCTCTGGGTTTATTCCCGTTCCTGCGGTTGATTTAGTGGCGTTGACAGGGATCCAAATGAAGATGATAGGCGAAGTAGCAAAAGTCTATGGTCAATCATATGGTGACAACAAGCTGCGTGGCACAGTAAGCGCATTGATCGGCGGCTCTTTTCCACAAACCTTAGGGGGCGCGGGACTAAGCAGCTTTTTGAAGGCGGTTCCTGTCCTTGGCACGTTAAGCGCAATCGCATTTATGCCTGTTGTGTCTGCGGCATCAACACACGCAGTAGGCGCAACTTTTGTTCGACACTTTGAAAATGGCGGCACGCTGATAGACCTTAATCTAGCAAGTATGAAAGGGGATATCGCAGACATCGCAGCTAAGTATCGTGCAAATAAAGGGAATGCGGACGCAACAGCTACAGCGGAAAAAGCCACAGTATAACCGATACTGGCTGACATAAACCGGCAGGCAACTGCTGGTTTATTCTTCGCACCGAATTTATCAACAACTTGGAGAAAATTATGCTTATCGCTTTATATTTAGTGTTATGCATTTTAACTGGTTATTGGGGACGAAACACCTTTGCCGGACCTGTGGGCTTCTTTTTAATTTCGTTGATGTTTACGCCTATTGTTGGCTTGATCATTTTACTAGTTGGGCAAAAGCGCAAGCCCACAGAGGTGAATGACGAGGAATGAGATCTTACATTGCCGGTAAAACTGGGCGATTTATAAATATAACTTAATGTTTTAATGCAATATTTATTTAAATCCAACAGGCAGTTTTGATTTTTAGGGACTATGCTAAGTAGCATGCGCGGGCGGTAGCCCAATAACAATAAAAGATAATAACAATGGTATTGTACGAATTAATTCGCCGACATATTCAGATAAAGAAAAGGACCTTTATTGCACTGGGGTGTATTTCTGGTTTGGCCAACGCGTTGGTGCTTGCGCTTATCAACAACGTAGCTGCCAATATCTCTGATATTAATAAAGAAAATCATATTCTTTACTACTTGGTGCTATTTACACTGACGATTGCAATATATGGTTTCACTCAGCAAAGATTGATGACTAAAGCCGCGCAAATGGTGGAGCGTGCTATAGATAAATTGAGAGTCGATCTGTTTGAAAGCATTCGTCATACCGAACTGTCAACGCTAGAGAAAATTGGCAAGGAGCGGATCTTTAATACCATCAGCAAAGAGTTACAGACCATATCTCAGTCGGCGCAGCTGTTTGTGATCATTGGTCAATCCATCAGTTTGGTGTTTTTCACATCTCTTTATATTGCCTGGCACTCTTTTGTGGCTTTTATGGTTATCTCGACACTGATTTTGGTCGGAGCCAGTATTCACCGATTACGCGCCAATGAAATCCAGCGCAACATGCGCATTTCTTTTGAAAGCGAAAACCAGCTTATTCAACGCTTATCTGACTTGCTCGATGGCTTTAAAGAAGTAAAGCTCAGTGAGCCAAGAGCGGAAGATTTAGAACATGAGTACCGCCGTGATTCGAATCGTGCAAGGCGTGCAAAAACCAAAACCCAAACCTTGTTTGCGACCGACTTTATTCTGTCGCAAATCACCTTTTTCGCAGCCACAGGCGCGATGGTGTTTATCGTCCCTATGCTCTCTGACGTGTATACCGATGTGGTCATTAAAGTCACCACCGCATCGCTATTTTTAATCGGCCCTATTACCAGTATTGTTGGTGGGATCCCTGTGTTCACCACCGCAACAGAGGCGGCGCAAAACGTCTTAGCATTGGAGCGCGATTTAAAAAATGTCCAAGATGAGCAAGAGGTTAAACGACCTGAACCGAGTGAAAGCCTAACCTCATTTAGTGCCATCACCTTAGCGGGGGCGTTTTATCAACATCAGAAAAAATCGAGCGATCGTCCGTTTGCCGTGGGGCCGGTGGATATCACCTTTGAGCAAGGAAAAATCACTTTTATTACCGGTGGTAATGGTAGCGGTAAAACAACGTTTATACGGATGTTGACTGGCCTTTATGAATTACAGAGTGGACAAATCCTTTTGAATGGCAAAGCGGTTACGGAAGATAATCGCCTTGCTTATCGAAGCCTATTCACAGCCGTTTTTGCAGATTTTCATTTGTTCCAGCAGCTCTATGGTATTCGTGATTTGAGTACTGAAGAAATCGACGAATGGTTGGACTTTTTAGAGATGCGCGCCAAAGTGGGTATTCAAAATGGGGCGTTTAGCACCATAGATTTATCATCAGGTCAGCGCAAGCGCTTAGCGCTTTTGAGTACCATTTTAGAAAATCGTCCCATTTACATCTTTGATGAGTGGGCGGCAGATCAAGATCCTATCTTTAGACGAAAATTCTACGAACAAGTGTTACCTCGTTTAAAAGCGCGTGGTAACACCATTATTGCCATCACCCATGACGACGCCTATTTCCATTTGGCCGATGTGCACTTAAAAATGGAGGAAGGTCAGTTGTTAGCACACCTCGACAGTGAAAGTAATGGAGTACCATCATGAACATTAATATTTCAGGGGATTTTGCCTTACTCGTCGCCGGCGGCTTAATACTGGCACTGATCCTATCTAATTTGCTCATGCGGGTGTTAAAGCGTTACAAGCCCAAGTGGCATAAGCGTATTTTGTCTTGGCGTTTTCGCGCAGGTGTGACGTTACTTATTCTACTGTTTATTGCCGTTGCATTGGTCAAAGTTATTTTTATTAAAGTCGACTCAGGTCAAGTTGGAGTGCTGTGGAAGCGCCTTGGCGGCGGTACGTTCGTAGAACATCCATTTTATGAGGGCACGGTGCTGGTTTATCCCTGGGATACGTTGACGATTTATTCGAGTCGATTTCAAACTGCGACCACAGAGATCCACGCCATTACCTCCGAGGGGCTCAGGATCAAAATGGAAATAACAGTGCGATACCGTCCTGTTGTGGAACATATTCCCTACCTACATAAATTAGTTGGAGAGGATTATTTAGATGAAATTGTGATCCCTGAAGTTGCATCAGCGGTTCGCATGATTGTTTCTGATTATACCGCTGAAGAGGTTTATGCTAATCAGCGATTAAAGATCCAAGATCAACTGTTAAGCACTGTGTTGAGAGAAGTTCAGCTACAAGAGAAGTCGATACTCAAACAAGAAAAAAGCGAAATGCAAGGGCACAATTTGGTTAATTTAGACGATATGCTTATTCGTCAGGTTGATATTCCTGAAGGTGTGCATAGTGCGATTGTTGCGAAGGTGAATCAAATGCACCTATATCAAGAATATAAAATGCGTTTAGATGTTGCTGAAAAAGAGGCTGAGCGAAAGAAAGTGGAGGCTCAGGGGATAGCCGACTTTCAAGAAACGGTGAGTGGTGGGATCTCTGAAACTTATCTAAGATGGCGCGGCATAGAAGCAACCATAGAATTGGCGAAATCTAATAACGCAAAAGTGGTGGTAATAGGCAGTGGTAAAGATGGTCTACCATTGATTTTAAATACGGAGGGCAGCACATCTGCTTTGCCTGCTTCGGTTAACCCAAATGCTATGGATCCACAAAGCCAAGAGCCACAAACACCTAATGCAGCTAAATCAAAGTAAGGAATAGTTACATTTTCAGTGTCACGGACTACACTGTGGCGATAAAGGAAAAGAGAAGGACAACGAAAAATGCAAATTGATTTACATCATGGCATGACGTGGGTGGTCGCACGCGCAGCGGGATTCACTGACCAAGAGGCTGAAATTATTGCTCACGCGGCACAATACGTTGATGATGCAACAAACTATGGTCACATCAAGTTTGATAACGGTGCTGCTTACGAGCGCATCGCAACTGCCCATAAGATGCTCGATTATAAAAACCTAGACAGCTTAAAGAACATGAAAGTGTGGGTACCTTTTCATTTCCTACCGGGTAATGGCGGTTTACCTGCTGGGCAAAATCCGTCAGGCACCTTTATTCAAAAGCTAGTGTGTAAGCCACATTCCCATGTAGCAAAAGATATGGTCGCTGAGTGTATTGCAGATAAGCATAGGCCTTATGGATTGCACCGTCTTGGTATTACCTCTCATGTCTTTATTGATACTTGGGGGCATCAGGGATTTGCTGGCATACAGCATGAAGTCAATGAAGTGACTGAAATAATGGACTTGAATGGTGAAGCAGAAGAGACTTGGCGCGAGCGAATAAGCGAATACTTTTCTGATGTTTTTCAAGATGATATTCCAAGTTTAGGACATGGGCAGGCGCTTTCCCACCCTGATCAGCCTCATCAGCAGTGGAGTTACATCAACGGATTGGGCGAGAAAGTGGTGCGAGATAATCCAAGCGATTTTCTGGTCGCAGCCGATGAGCTCTGTAAAGTCTATCAAGACTATCTAGGCGAGGCTACAAGTGGCTTGAGTGAGTCATTAAAGCAAAAAATAGCGCAGTGCTTTGCTGAATTTGATATGGATGATGGTGAAGAACGTCATCAACTATGGCTTGATGCCATTGAAGCTAACCGATTTGGGCTTGGAAGTTATACCCTAACTTACATTGCAAAAGGTGAAGGGTCGTGGAAACACCAAGCGCTAGGTACAACCCGTGCTAAAGGTGACGACGATAGCTATTCATTTCGCAGTGAATTCTTAACTTCTAACTGGAAGTATTTTCACGATGCAGCCAAAAAGCATCGCCTCTGTATCATTGATGATATTTTACCCAAATACGGAATTTGTGTGAGCTAAACTTCAGTAAAGTAAGTGCAGCAAGGCTGCACTATTTTTGTGTTTAAAATAGCTCGGAAGAAAGCTCGCGGGATTGTGAATTTTGGTTAATATGCCAAGTTTCGACAAGGCGAGCCGTACCACCCGAGTTTTTACAAATTAATTCTGTCACCAGTACTTTATAAAAACCACTGTATTTAGCCTCACCCACAACATTCAAGACATCACTATAAAATCCACCTTGATGTCTTTCATTGAAAAATTCTGGGTTACCACTGACGTAGTTGGTTTTACGGCACTGGCCTTGGTGCGAGTTGTTATTAATATTAATCAAGCCGGTATATTGAACATCCGCAAAATACTCTGGGCCATTGCTCGGCGTTTGCCAATCAGCCACTGTGATTTCACTGTGCCATACAACGGCGGGAGCCTTGGGTATCTTGTGATAAACAACCGCCTCTTCACCTGAGGGTAAGGTGCAGCTGAGTTTAAGCGACTTTTCTGTCAGCTTATGCTCCGCAGGCAGTGGGCCAGAAATAAAGGGCGCGTTGAATGTGAGAGGAGCAATCAAATCGCCGGTTTGTGTATTAACCACTTCAAATTGATGGCATTCATCCGCCGCTAAGCCGCCCGTGAGCGCATTAAAGTACTCAGTTGTGCCTGCACGAGCTGAGATAAAATCAACAGGTGCGCCCTGATACTGCGAATGATCTCCAGCACCATCCTGATCATAAAATACCTGAGTAGCCAAAACAGAAGTGGAACTACAAGCCAATGCCATCGCAAGTAGTCGAGTGTTGAATGTAACCATAGTCTTTCCTTTACAGTTGTGTTTGTTTTTTATTCAGTCTCAATATAAGGTAAATGTAACTTCATGCAACTTTTTGATTTTTCTGGTTTTGGCAATTATCTAATTACTGCAACTGCTATTTGGAGTGGTGCGTGATGTGGATATAAATACTTAGAGTTTAGCCAGCGTTAGATGAATGGAGTTCAAGTGATTAGAGGTTCTAGTTATTAGAGAGGAAGTGGACAGTATGTTGATATGGGAAAATCATTTCTATTCGCCAACATTAGGTAAAAAGCTTTATGCGCTTATGGCTTTTCCAGTTGTAAGTTGTGAATCTTTAGACCTTGGCTGACACATTTCTGTATATTTATAATGTGTTAGTTGAGGTTTTAAATGAATAGAAAAGATGAACAAGAAGTTAGGCGTAAGCTTAAGCGCGAATTCAACCCCGAAGTGCACTACTCGCTAAATTAGGCTGCATTGCATGCAAATAGTGGCTTTATCAACGTTCGATTCACGCTCTTTCTTGGCATTAATATTCTGCCCAACTTTAAACATGCGAGGGGTCAGCCCTCGCATACAAATCAACGACAGCAACTTGCTTGAAACCGACTTATCTATTTATCGACTTCCATTTGCGCCAATGTATATCGAGTACTTCTCCCACCAGCTTCGCTTTTAACCAAACACCCTAATTCGACCAGCCAAGTTAAGTGGCGTGTCGCGGTTGGCTTACTCACTTTTGCTACCTTATGGTACTGTGAGGTGTTGATGCCTTGTTCGAACTCACCATCAAGCATTTTATTAAGCACCTTAACTTGTTCTGCGGTTAGCTGAGTTTGGTTGATATTACGCCAGAAGTTTGTTTTGATTGTTGTCTTATCAATCTCTTGAAGCACCTGAGCAAAAGTTTCATCTAATGTATCTAAAAACCAGACCAGCCAGTCAGTTATATCTAACGAGCCTTTTTGAGTTTGCTCCAATATGTCGTAATAGCTTTTTCGTCGAGCCAAGATAGAAACCGACATTGCATAAAACCGGACTGATTGGCGCTCAGCTTGAGCAAGCGCTAAATCAGTCAATAAACGAGTGAGCCTGCCATTACCATCGTCAAATGGATGTAAAGTGACAAACCAGAGGTGCGCAATTCCAGCTCTAAGTAGGGGATCTAAACTCGGTTGTATGCGCGACTCATTAAACCAACAAATAAATACTCCTAACTCACGATCAAGAAGTTCTCGTCCCGGTGCTTCAAAATGGACTGTTGGCCTATCAAGTCTACCCGATACAACGTGCATTGGTTCGTCACCGCGCAGTTGGCCGCCAACAACTGAATTGAACAATGTATCGTCTTCTACAAAAAGGCGCTTGTGCCAATGCAAGAGTCGCTCTATCGACAATGGCACCTCTAAGTTATCCACTGCGTCCAGCATGATTTCAGCAAGGCCATCGGTACGAGCGGAAGTCGGAAATGGCCTTTCTTCAGATAATCCGAGTTTGTTCGCTAATGATGAGCGCACCGAAAAGGCATTTAGCTTTTCGCCTTCGATAGCACTCGAATGAACAATGTTTGCAAGTAAGGTATCCAACATGCTTTGCTTGTGGTTTGCTGTTTGGCTGAGCACTTTTCCTAGAAGGACCCCTTGATGTAAACGGACGCTTCTTAATTGAGGCTCGATTTTATCTTTGTCCCAAGTAAAATTGGGCCACCGAACTTGTTCCCAAATCCACATTTTCATACCTATGATGCGAAAACCCTCTTAATCAAATCATAACATGATGTGATTAAATCGGGCAATCACATCATGAATCGACTAGATGAAAGGCTAAGAGAATAAGGGAGTAATCCGTTAGTCTGGCTTTTGAATATCGATCGAAAAGCCTCTGCAGTGAAAGACAAAACGATAAAGCAGATTGAAACAATCCATCGAGATTTAAAAGTGCTATTTCAGAGTTTGATAGATAAAAGAATTTGCTTAGGGTAACGTATTATAGTGTAAAAAAGTTAAACACTTCTTAATCTTAGATTTAGGCTTTGATTTTAAAGGCTTTTTTAGGGTGAAATGGTGGCCCCACCTGGACTCGAACCAGGGACCTAACGATTATGAGTAAAAAGTGATGCGGCAATAAAATGGACAAAAATCAGCATCTTGATTTTTGTTCTTTCCAGTTTTGACACTATTTTGACACTTTTATATTTTTGGTATTGCATCAACAGCGTTACGCTGTTTAACAGTACGGCTATTGTGATACATAATTGTTGTTTGAATATCATCGTGATCTGCAAGCTCTTGAACGTCTTTGATATTAGCTCCATTATTTAGCAAGTATGTAATCATGGTTGCACGCATCCCCCAGTGAAAAGGTTTTAGCTTAGGTAAATTACACTCTTTGCATATTTTAGATGCGTACTTGCTAGGTCCTGATCTGTCTGCATACCAAGGCTGTCCTTTACCATTATCCAAAAAGTAAACTTCTCGCTTGTTTCGACTCTTTAAATCCTGTTTCAAGAAGTTGTAGAGTTCATCATTGATTGGCTTTATGGGGTGCTTGAGCTTCTTGTTGACGAAACTACGATCAGGGTTGCTTGAAATTCGGATTACACGTTTTTCCATATCAATCCACTCTAACTTCATTGCATCAATAGACCCTATTCTCATCAGTGAATTTGTAGCCATATAAAACGCACGCTGCATATTTCGCAGGTTTAATATTTCCCTCTCCCTGACTTCATCTTCTAGGCGTTTTGTGATGTGAGCTTTTAATATTCTTAAATGCTCAATGTCGTAAGTTTCCATGTCTTTTTTTGGTTTGGCTGGCTTCTTCAGCTTAATTTGTTTGTGAAATAGTTCATTGTCATACGCCCACGTAATAAAAATCTGCAATTGGCGCATGTGGTAATTTTGTGTAGCTGCTGCAAGCTTTTTGCCTCTGTGAGTCGCTTGGTCTTGCAAGTATTCTAAAAATCGGATGTTATGGGAGCGCTCAAATTGCTTGAGAGGGTGGTCTGGAATAGCTTTTCTATAATAATCTATCGTGCTTTTGTAGCTGTTGTATGTTCTAGAGTTTTTGAGGGACTTTACTTCGCTGAGCCACATATTAGCTGCTGCAAGAAAAGGCATTTCTGCTCGTTGCTTCTTTTGCTCATTGATTGCTTGCTCTTCTAACTTTGCTTTGTTTTTTATTTCCCAGCTTACTTGCTCATATAACTCAACGAGCCTCTGAGTTTTACTTGTCTGATCTAAGTGAGCTATGTCTGTTAGTTTGCAAAGAGTTCTTCTTACACCTTTTCTACCAGCTTGCCAGCCGCCTGATGGTGGGAACTGACCGACCCAAACACCTCGCTTTTCGTCCTTGATGAAGAGTTTTCTAGCCATTGACGTTACCACACGACCAAATGACTTCACCTAATATATTTACGGTGTTATCTAGCTGTTGTGATATCTTTTCGTTTGATATTGTTGATGCGCCATCGCTATTTAATTGCAGTTTAACTATCGCCCGGTGTGCGGCTATTTCAACAACAAAAACGCCCTCTTGATTCTCGCTTTTAGTATCAATAACAACAATATCACCTCTTCTTAGCATTACCTTTGAATCATCGTTAGTCGCTCGGTCGAACACAATTTTATCATTAAGCTTTGGTAATAATGTTTTATCAATGTCTAGTGTTTCATTGCCAGTAATATGCTTGAGAGTGCTTTTCTCGGTATAAATATCTCCTTCACCAGTGACTAACCAGTGAATATTGATGCCTGTAAATTGCGTTAATTTGCGTAAAACTGCGGCGCTTGGTTCTGAGCCTTTTCTGTAAGCACTAAATGTTGATTGGCTCAACTCTAATGCTTTATAGGCTTCTTTGGCTGTCATCGTCCCATTGATGTCAATTTTTTTTCTACTTTCTTGAAATGCAAAATCTAGCCTATCGGATTGATTTTTATAAGATTCCATTATTTATCCTGCCAAAAATGCTGAACGCATGATTAAAAAAGCGCTTGATTGAATCGAAATATCGATCTAGGATTCGATTTATCGATCTTTTGCTGTGAAAAAGAGCGTAAAACAGCGCAAATGATTAATAAATCATTAAAGCAGAAACAGGGTATTTACTCAATAACGGAGTGACTATGAGCTTTGATATTAGACAGGACTCGCTAGTTAGTAAAAGAGAGTTTATTCGTGCAGCTGGTGTATCTAGACCAACACTCAATAAAAAGCTAGATGAAGATCCAGACTCGCCAAAACCTAAGAAAACCCCAATAGGGGAAATGTATCTGGCATCTGATATCAATAAATGGTTATCACGTTATGAACCATCTATGCGAAATAGTTGCCCCATCCAAATGGCTGCTTCTCAAGCTGTGGTAGGTTGAAAATGAGCCAGTACATTGTCGAAGTGGATCAGCTAATTGACCCAAACGAAAACCCCGAACACTGGCAGCGTCAGGCTCGAAGAATTCGTGAGATTTACAACGAAGCAAAGACCCGCTTTTCGAACCCAATGCCAAAAGTACAACCAAAGCAAGACGTAGCCATACCGCGCATTGACGGAGATAGTCAGTTACACGGTTTGGCACATGCTCGAATTTTGGCAAACAGGGGTTGGCTATGACTCGCACCGACTTTGTAAACGATACCGCGCAACTCCATGCGTATTCAAACAACCGCAGCCAGCCAAACGAGGCAGACTTTGCCTTTGCTGAAATAGTTACCCAACAACACGAAGAAGCACGCGCCGCCAGCGGCCGCGCGGACGGTATTTGGTTAGCCGCACCAGTTAACACCTGTTATGTAGAGGAAATTGAAGAATGATAGATTTTGAAAGTAATACACGCCTGATCCCCATAATTTATTTTGGTGGAACAGTTGCATTGTTGATTGGTGGCATGGGTATCAATATCGCCACGAAAGAATGGCGCTATGAAACAGCTGGTAAAGCTGCACTTGTACAAGCCCAAAGTGAAAAGCGCATAAAAATAGAAGAGGCAAAAGCGGAGCTTGAATCTGCCAGATTCAAGGCTGAAGCGGATATTGAAAGAGCCAAAGGCATTGCTGAGGCTAACCGTATCATCAATGAGTCTTTAACAGATCAGTATGTCCGCTGGCTTTTTGTCGAAAATATTAAAGAGACAGAAAATCAGATCATTTACCTACCAACTGAAGCGGGCTTACCGATTTTAGAAAGTAGCCGTTTGAATAAATGAAAAACCAAGTAACAGATTCTATTCTCCATGAAGCAATCCAAAGCGCCCAGCAAGGCGCTTTTTTTCGTGATTCAATTCCAGACGTCTCTGAAACCGATATCGAAAACTCGATAACGTGGCAGGAGTACGTTGAATCATTTGCTCGATCTAATCGCGAAGCGCAAGCCCCGCAGGGGATTGAAAAAGCTAGGCTTGTCATAAGGTGCAAAAGTCCGACATCCGATTTAAGAAAGCCTCAAATGTCCAAAAGAGAGGCCGCACAGCACCACAAAGCGCAGCAATTAGAGCGTTTATACACTGACGCAGCTTTAAAACTCAGCCCTGAGAAGCGCGCAGAGTGGCTAGGGATCCAATCCAATGAATGTCTGGACATAGAAACTGGTGAAGTTCGCCCGAAATTTGTTGCCGAAGTTGAAAAAAATCACTTCGAATCGCCAGTTGTGGGCAAAATTGAGCGTGAGGCTAATCCAAAATCAAACAAAAAGCCGAAAATCCTCAAACCACACTATCAAAATAATCGTGCGCACTTCCAAACTCGCAACTGGTGTGATGGTTATCGCATCGTTTGCACGCAAATGACGACAACCAGTGACGCACCGGACGCAAACACGGGTGATAGGTTAACCACAGAATTAACCAGTCGAGCGCGTGGAAAAATTATCGACAGTGGCCTTTACATGGCGGCTGTTAAAGGCGGCTTTACTGCATTTACCACGGTCACATTAGACGAAAAAGCACGCTGGCGCATGGATAACGACCATTATCGCAAGGTTGCTAAGCGCAAGGCTGGCACCACGCTCGCTGCGATTTATTCGCCTGAAGGCAATTTACTGCATGAGGAAATTACAACAAGCGGCGCTTATACAGCGGTGGAGTTTGAGCGCTCGACCATAGGGCAAGAGCTGAGCCCATTTTTAGACCTCGTCGGCAAAATGCACAAACGGGGTTGGACTGCATCGGGCAGAATATCAAAAACACCATCCGCCAAAAAATACTCCTGGGGCAAAGTTGAGTGTATTGGCCGTTCTGACCGTCTTTATCCGTGGGGTAAAGTGTCGTCGGTTGGAGCGAAAGGCCGTGTACATACCGATCTAATGCACAACAATGAACGTGTTTACCCGTGGGGCATTGTGGAGTGCATTGAGCAATGTGAAGCGCGTGCTATCACGAATGATGATATGGAAATTTGCAAAATCGAATGCGAGCAAGATCCAAGCAAGCGCCCTGTTTTTGATTACATTTGGGTAGCGGAAGCACCACCCCGAATACATGAAACGCGTGATTATCCGTGGGGCGAAGTTTCGTCAGTCGGACATCAGAACTATCACGCTCATTTGTTGATGAGATGGAACGTTGAGCCTGTTTATTTTCATGAGTGGGCGGCATTAATTGAAGAAAAGTGGGGGCAGGGGTTTGTCACTATTGAGCGTATTAAAAATGCGACTGCGGCTGCTAAATACCTACTAAAAGCGCTTGGCTATATGACCAAAGGCGGTGACGGTTCGCAAGGTGAGATACGTGGCAACCGCTACAATATTTCAAAGTATGCCCGTGCTGAAGCATGGGAGAATTGCGCCACTCATGAAAGCCAACACATGTACGGGCTAATTCAGGAATATATGCAGGGGCTCGAAAAGCAGAGGCTAAGAAAGGCCAAAGCTGAAAAGCGCCTGAAATCAACAATTGGCTTTGCTGAAAAGATGAAAGCCGTCAACAAGAAAGACCCAACCGAAAAGCGTGATCAGCTACTCAAAAAGCTGGAATCCCAAATTGCTGCAATGACTGAAAAAGTGCAGTCAATGGCAACTGACCTAAATGGCAACTTTGCCCGTGGTGGTGTTGCGAAGTTCTCCAACGACTCAAAATTTTTAGACTTCATTAACTGGGCGATTGGCGTTCGTGGTTGGCGCTTGCGCACTGTGTTTGGGTTAGATGACGACCAGCAACACCGCAAAGAGCAAAGGCAAGAAGAAAATACAGTGACTAACTTGCTTGTTAAAGCGCAGCAAGTGATTGATGAGTCGATTGAGAGTGTTATGGCTTGGTATTCAAGGTTTGAGAGGGTAAGCCCTAACAACGAAGAGTATCACGCTATGTCACTGGTGACGGGGGAGTAAAAGTATGAAAAGGCGATTAAATGATAAGCATTGAAGTGAAAGTAAAAAGGCATCAAGAGTGGTTAAGCGATATTCCTTACCACGTGCAAAGCACTAAATTTAAGGTGCTTTGGATCACGTTATTTGAGCGCCAAAAACTTATTTATAACTACGGATTTTCGGAGGAGCACTATGAAGCAAGTGATAGAGAATTTTAAGCAGTGCATTGCACTAAAGAAGAGAGCGGATTCTCTTGGCGCTTGGGACATGAAAGAAAAGTTAGAGCTGGCCGACAAGGCGGTTAATTTATCGTTTGGCGTAATAGGCGGTTTGATTGACAAAGTTGCCCAGCTTGAAAAACAAGTAGAGGAATTAAAATCATGAAGACCGTACCACTAAACGGCGGCACTGTGCCGCTCAGAGGTAGCAAAAACCCTGTCTTAGGCGTATTTCGTCACCATTGCGGTAGCATTGCAACCGTTCACCAACCAAAAGGCCGAAAGGCGCACTTACGCTATTTATTGTGTGACGAGTGCGGTACAGACCAAGGTGCTCGTGAGCCGTATCAAGAGAAAATCCGAGCAAATATGCAGCCAAACATTGAAGCATTGTTAGCCGCTGAGGGGGAGCCTGTGTCGGTTAAATTAACCGAAAATACCGTGACTGAGATTGAGCCAGAAACCAATAGCGATGCGGTATTAGACCAAAACCAATTAGTTGAGAAGTTGGATGAAATGACTGAACAGGTAGCTGTTACCGAACAACCGACAGCAACCCCATCAAACGTGGTTGCCGAGGTTGTTGAGCAATTAGCGCCTGAACCTAAACCACAACCAATAAATAACACACCTCAAAAAGCAGCTAACGACCCAATTAAACCCCTAAAACTCGTGTTAAGCGCGATAGGTGGCGGTGTTGTGGGTTGCTTACTCGCACTTGCAAGATAACTAATATTTTCTTAAAGGACAGACAATGACTGATGTAACCACTACAGAATCGACAGAAACCAACAACGATGCGGTACTAGAGCAAAACGAGCCAATCCAAACAGAGCAGATCAACGAATATTCTGCGGCTGCAATGGCCGCAGAGTTAAAAGAGTTTGATGCAGAGCAGGAACTCGACTTTGACCCAATGTCCGCCATTGGTGCAATGCCTGAAGAAATGCAACAAGCCGCGCTCACACAAGTAAAAGATGCAGTGATCAGTGATGAGGGTGCAGAAGCTACTGCCGCTGATGCAATGGATATGCTTGAGTCGTTACTTCAAGACCATGGGCATGAGCGCTTTAGTATTGCAGACGGTAAGAAAAAACAAGGTGCCAAGCGGCTGAAACCAATCATTCAAAAGTATGCGCCAGCGGCATTGGATATGTTTGGTAGCTACAAAGATGAGATCATGGCCGCCATGTTCTTTGGCTCATTCTCTTTTAATGCTACCAAACAAATTAAAGCGCTAAAAATGGCCGATGCTCAAGCGAATGCGGAGGCTGAACCTACGGAGGAAGCAGCACATGCAGCCAATTAATGCGAATAATGCGCTAAACGCTGAAAATTGTCTGTACGTGGGCGGTACAGGTTCTGGCAAAACCAGTGCCGTTAAAATGCTGCATACCACAAAGGCGACAGACCAGATTGTGTTTTGGGATCCTCATGAAGATTACGATGAGTTTAAAGGGCGTAAAGTCAGGCGCTATCGCTCATTTACTAAGTTCTTCAATGCCTTGCTCGCTGGCAGGAAAACAAACCAAGGGTTTAAAATCGCACTTACAGTGCCGGAGTCCCGCAAGAACTTTTTAAAATTTTGCGAAATTGTGAAAGGCTTTGGTAACGGCAAGCATAAAAAGCGTTTGCACGTAGTCTGCGAGGAAGTTCCACAAGTCACGGAGTCTGTGGGTAAAGAAGTTGGCGCGTATGGTTGGCTATTAAGCGTAGGGCGCAAGTTTGGATTTGTGATCCATTCAGTAGGTCAGCGAGTGGTTGAAATGAGTAAAACAACGCTCTCACAATCGCAATTCAAATGGGTTGGTTATCAAGAGTCTGATGCAGATGCAAACCGTATGGCTAAAGAGACAGGCGTGCCGCTGAGTGATATTGATGCACTTATCCCGCTTGAATATTACTTTAAGTCTCCTGGTCGAGGGAACTATAAAAAAGGGAAGTTGAGTTTCAGAAAAAAAGCCGCTTAGAGCGGCTTTTTTAAGTATACGACTTGATTGAACATTTGAACGAGCTTTAGATATTCATTCCTTCCCAATATTGCTGAAGATTCATTTTCAATTTGATATATGTATACTTCATATGATGTTCCAATATACCCGCTTCTCAGCCCTATCAATCCGCTTTGAATTGTATTGAAGTTGAAAAATAAAACCTGATGAGCCTTTAAAAAGCCGTCAAATTGTTTGGCTCCAATACTGTTTATTTCCCTAAGTATATTTGGATTTTCTTCGATGTATCGGGCAATAGCTTGCAGAGCATTGTTAACACTATCCAATGTTCGAGATACTACGAATTGATTGTGTTGAGTTTCAACTTGATTGTGTAGCAATTCCTTTTGAGTAGCTAAGAGCCGATATGCTAAAAAAGCAAATATAGCTGAGTAAATACCACCTAGAGCGCTTCCCATCTTTGCCCAATTATCGTGAGTCGACCAAAGGCCAAAGCCAAAGTTGAAAATGTATAGAGCAATGGGTGTAAGTAATGCAGTGAGCAAAAAAATCCTTTCGTTTGTCGAACCTTTTTTATCCATAAAGCGCCTTATTGGAAATTTATTTTGGTCAATTTAACCTAATAGGTTACCCCTGCCAACTCCCCATTGACGCTAACCGAAACGCTTCTCTACGTTAAAAAGCACATTCACCACAACGAGAGAACACTTAACCAATGAATCAAATATATCTAGCTGTAAGTACGGGCTCTGCGGTTGTGGCGTTTGTACTTGTAAAACTTCTATCAGGAAAGCAACAACCAAAGGGACATGAACCAAATGAATAAAGCGATGAAAGGACACTTGATTACTGCTGGTATTGCGGCGGTTATCGCGGCGGCAGTGGTATGGGCATCAAACAACGTTGATGCAGTCGAAGACGTAATTGGGTAATTCATCATGAGTGTAATTAAGCATTTTAGACCGTCGGTATTGCAGTTGCCATCGCCAACGGGCAGCAACTACAGTGAAGAGTGGACAATCAAGCTTCAGGCGGGTTTAACCTATCATTCGATTGAATTAGAAACCAACCTAAAGCACGTTGAGACCATTAAAAAAATCACGCTGGATATTGGCGGTACGCCTATCGTGCAAGTGACTAACAAAATGTTGGATTTGCTAGACACTATGTATGAAAAGTTCAAACAAACAGGACGTTTTGTATTGGACTTTAGCCAACACGAGTACCGTACACATGGCGGTATCTTTATGACTGAGTTGGTTACGTTGCTAACGGATGACGTCACCCTAAAAATTGAAGTCGGCACGAAAGGCGCAAACGACCCTACGTCACCCGTGATTATGGGTAAGGCGTTTGTGACGGACACAAACCAGCTAGGCCGTATCTTTAAACCAACACGATACGAATTAACGCAACATGCTGCGGCTGCGGGTGAGCACTCTTGGACAATGCCAAACACGGGTCCTAATCGCTGGGTGCAAAAAATGGTGTTTGATGAGTCAGAAGTCAAAATCACCAAAGTCCGTGTTAAGCGTGGTGGCCGAACCGTTGAAACGCTAACCCGTGACGACATCGACTATCAGTTGCAGCGCTACAAAGGTGTGAAGCCACAACCGGGTTTCTTGCTGTTGGATTTCACACTATTTCGTTTTGGCTCTGCCAACGCAATGCCAACACTCGGCCTTAACTTTGAATTTGAAGTGGACAGCAACGGCGCGATTAAAACCTATGTTCAAGGTTTTGATCAAGTAAAGCCGTTTCCCGTTCCTAAGGGGGCGTAATGTCTAATTTTTTGCCTGAGTTCCTATCAGACGGATTTGAGAGCGTATCAGGCTGGTATAACGAGTATGTTGATCCACACCTAGGCAAAATTGACGAGTTACTTGGGATTGGTCGTACAGCATACGAGCAAGAAGCCGCGAAAGACCCTGAGGTGTTGAAGCGAGCTGAGCCAGTCAAAGGTCGAAATAAGGATGGTTCGACTGTGGTCGCGCAACCAAGCGTACAAATGCCGTTTAGCCAAAACACCATGATTTTTGGTGGTATTGGTGCGGCAATTATATTGGTCTTACTACTAAGGAAATAGTTTATGCCTGTATTTGTTTGGCCGCTTGTAACAGGGATTGGTGGTTTAATCGTGGGTAGCTCAATGGGCAGTTTGATGCGCTCCGTGGTTAAAATCGCCACCGTTGCAGGGCTGGCCTATGGTGCATTTTTGTTATGGGGGCAAGGCTAATGCTTCCCCTGCCACAAAACTTTACCAATACGGGGCAAATGCCGATCAATGGCGGTCATGCTAAGTCGGGGAACGGTGACACTGTTTATAACAATCACACCCGATTTGGCGGCATGACCTACAACAAAGGCATCCCACAGTGGGCAATTTTTGCGGCCGTTGGTGTGGCGCTTGTACTGGTATTTGGCCGTGCAAAGCGTTGAGCTAACTGATTCGGTTTTACGTGTTCTGCGCCCCGCGCTTTTTAATGCGAAAGGGACAATTAAACGCGAGATACGACAAGGAAAATCGCAACTTCACCAAATAGGGCAATTGTACGTGGTGACGCGCAGGGAAGCGCAAGAGTTGGTGATAGTCGCAGTCGCGGGGCGCAACCTTTTAGATGCAGTACCATCGCTTATTCGCTATGCGCAACAGCAGCAATGCGGCTCAATGCGGTGGCATACACGTAACCCTGAATACATTCGGCACGGATTTGCCAATTTACCAGCACAGCTGGTTGAAAAACGAAGAGGGATTTTTCATGACGAATACGTTTATAGGTTGGTGTTAAATGGGCGGTAAATCCAAAAGTAGTCAAAGCACTGCGACCCATCAAACCTCTACCAGTGTCGTCAACGATGGTCAGTTTGCAGGGGCGAGCAATGTTGATGCAAGTCGTACGGACATACGTAATGACTACGACATAGACAACTCAGTGCGTCAAGACTATGCATATGATTTCGAAATTGATAACTCACTAGAGCAAGAGTGGAGTGACTCGTTTAATACGGATAACTCAATTAACAATGATGGAGATTTTGCTGGTAACCGCGGCATTATCAACATGTTGGATGGTGGGGCAATTGAAGCAGCGAAAGAGATTAGCTTAGGTGCTTTTGATACGGTCGAAACGGCATTAGAAACGGTTGATAGGTCACTAGATGCAAACTCGGCAGTTGCTAGAAATGCAATTAGCAGCATGGCGGGACTAAATGCCGATTTAGCTGATGTGTATAGTGACGCGCTCAGTGACTCGACTGAAAACACACTGGAAATGATGCGCGAAATGGCAGGGGATAGTCTGTCAGTCGCAACGGGGTTCAGTGATGGGATTGCCAAAACATTAGGTAACTCGTTTACAGGTGGGCTAGAAAGCATTGAGGGCATTGCAACGTCACTCAATGATGGTTATTCGCAAAGTCTGGATGCGGTGACGTCAGGATTAAATGCTGTCACTGAGCTGACAGATAAAGTACTAGCTGGAAACAACGACTTGGTGTTGGGGCTGGCGGATTCTCACACGGAAAATCTAGGCGCGATAAACGGTCTTGCTGAAAGTGTACTGGGCAGTAACAGCAGCTTGATTGAAAACATGTCTAAGGATTTGAGTGAGGCGCATCAATCTAATTTGGCGCACTTGAGTGGTACGCAGTCAGATGTGACTCAGTTCTTGGCTACCAGTGCCAGCGAGAATATGAAAGCAAACACATTAGCGCTGGATAAGGTCGCTGCACTGGCAAAAAGCACATCGTTGCAGGGGCAGGATTTAGTCGCGCAATCGGCTAGCAGCATGATTAAGTATATCTCAGTCGCGCTGGGCTTAACGGTTGCCGTTGTTGCAGTGGCACTGATAGCAGGGAAGAAGTAACGATGGCAAAAATAACCGTAGCAGCTAACTCGGCTCGTTCGGTAAGTACCGCGGCGCGTTGGTTATCCATTATCAATGCGTCAGACACCTTTGCAATTGAGTGTAATGAATTTACGGACGTAGTGGGCGCGGTTGGTCGTCAATATGATTTAGAAGACATTTCCACGGTCACATTCATCAATGAAAGTGACGAGTTGCTGCACATAGAATATGAAGTGGCAAATCTTCGGATCACTTCAACGGCGTCTAACAACGTCAAAATCACGAATGCACTGACCATTGCCCGAGTGCTGGACACATTAAACGTGCGTGCGGTCAATGTGTCGGCCACTCGGTTTAATTCATTGGATGACATCATTATCGAACCCCATAGCCGCAAGCGATTGGTGGTAGCCAATGAGTTACGCCATGAGCTGATAATCAAAAATATCAGCGTACACAATGAAACCGTTCGTGTTGGCGGTAGTGATTGCGGGGCAACCAACGGCTTGCCAGTTGTTAAAGGCGGCACGCTTGCACTCACTAATGGCGCTGAAATTTATGCCTATAACACAGGTGATAGTCAGGCCAAACTTAGCATAGTAGAGGTGTTGCAATGAGCTACTTAGTTGAGCCAATGAATACCGATGTGCTGGCACAAATACTCATGCAGATTGACCCCGCGCAAACCGATGCGGTGACACTCATGCACGGTATTGCCAATTCGCAAACGGCACTCGCAACGGCGGTAACTGGATTACTCACCCGCGAGCTGCAAACGTGGCGTGATAACAATGTACTGACCAATATTGTGAGCCAAAACGCAGCACAAAACCTAACACTAGGCGCTGATCTGAATGCAGCAACGGAAACACTAGTCGAACTCTCAACCGTTCGACTAGAACAGATTAACGAACAAATTAAGGATGATGATGTATGAGTGATTTGCAAAACATGGCTGATTTAGTCAGCACCGGCAATCAATTACTAGACGACATTCGCGGCGGCGCAATCTCGCGCATGGCGCAAGAACACCAAGCGCAACAAGTTGAGTTCAAGAGCGAGCATGATGCACAACAGGCGGAATTTGCACAAGCACACAATGCGCAGATGCAGCAGCATGATACAGCTGTTGCCAGTCGACGTGCGGCAGTGGATGCGCTTTTACAAGATCAAATCGCTCAGACCTTTTCTGTGCACGCATACTACGATGGAGCTATTCACGGAAAAAGTAGCTTGAATATCGTAGCAAATGCGGAAAATCAGACCATCAGTGATTGGGTACCAGTTCCTCTTGGCACATTAGGAGAGATGAGTGGGATCCATGCTGGAGCGTTAGCTTATGTTAAGACTCGACGTTGTTATTCTGCGTCAGGTGGTTACCCTGACTATCTAGAAGATAAATCCCGAACATTTATGCAGTTCATCATGGCTAATGACAATGCAACAAGCCAAGAGATTGATGCTGTTATCGCAGAGAAAAACATATCTCTGAACATATTTGGCACATGGGGAGTTACGCCATTAACAATCCCTGTGGATATTATCAATATTGCTGATAAACATAGCTATAAGCGTCTGTATGTACGATTTAAAAATGTTGGGTATGCAGATGGTGAAATGCCTCAAAACATCATTGAATTTGGTGGCGGTGCACACTTTTCGATTGATGAAGTTACTCTGTATCCGAAAATAGCAAAATAAGGGGGGGTCATGGAAATAATTAGTGAACTAGGAGTCGTTTTAGAGCAGCGTGAACACGCATATCGAGCTGAGTCAGATGCATTATATATGGCATGGCAATATGACCAAACGCCAGAAGCGGAACAGGCATGGCGTGACAAGGTTGCTGAAATCAAACAGCGTTACCCAAAACCCGCTTAGGCATAGACCATGCCTAAGCATCTAATCGCAATAGGATTTGCAGTAGTAGCAATAGGGATATTCTTAATGGAACGACCAAACTTAAACGTTCGGAACAATAACCCACTCAATATCCGTGAAAATGGAACGGATTGGGAGGGGAAAGTAGGGCATAGCGGTGGGTTTGTGAAATTCATCTCTCCTGAGTACGGCTTTCGGGCGGCCTATCGCACCCTGATGACATACCGAAACCACCACGGTTTAGACACCATTGAGGGTATTGTCAGCAGATGGGCGCCAGATAACGAAAACCACACAGAGGGTTATATCAACTACATTCGCGAAAAGATGGACTTACAACCAACAATCACGAATTTCTGGAGCGATACCGTACCACTCGAGCGCTATGCAGAACTCATGTTACACATGGCCAACATGGAAGGTGCAAAAGGCGCGTTTACCATTGAACAGGCAAAACAAGGGATTGTATTGGCATGAATGGAAAATGGTTAATCACAACAATCACGGGCGCGGTACTTGGCGCGTTCGTGGTTTACCAGATTAAAAAGCGAACCAAAGGGATTTTGGACGATGAGTAAATTTAGCTGGCTTGGGGTTATTTTCAGCCCGATCACACAATGGCTCAAAAATCGCGGCGAAAAGCAGCAAGCCGCACATCAACGAGACTTGGCTATTATCAATAACCAAGCCCGACTTGCACAAAGCACGAAAGACTACAACCATGAGTGGGAAATGGCATCATTGCAAGATAAAGACAAAATTCTACGCTTTATCAGCTATTTCATGTTCACCTCACCAATACTGATAACGGTGATCAGCCCAACTCACGGAAACCAGATTTTTACTAACTTAGAATCTGTTCCCAGCTGGCTAGTGCAAACATGGGTTGCCATTAATGGAGGGGTGTGGGGTATCGCATCGCTTAAAAATGTAGTGCCTGAATTTATTCATAACTTTAAAAGGAAAGGGGCTGACAATGGAAATGTCACTAAACCTACGTGACTTTGCTTTTCTGCTTGCACAGGCCGTTATGGTCACAACGGTTATAGTGACAAACAAGCAAAGTATTACTCACCTAAAAACACAGCAAGAGAGCCTAAAAGAATGGCTCGAAGCCCTACAGAATGAACTCAAAGAGTTGCGCATAAAACTCGGAAAGTGAATACGATTTCGGGGGCACACTGGGGACATTCCAAGCCCAGATCTACCCCATATTGAACCAATTCCCAAACCATAAATAAACAAAAACCCCATCAAAAACAGTGTTTTGATGGGGTTTTAGTGTCGCTATTTGGTGGAGCTGGGGGGATTTGAACCCCCGTTATTAAGAATTTTTAGCAAATAAAAAACCCATCAGCATTGAGAGTTGATGGGCTTTTCTTATTCGATAAACTTTATTCTTTAGCGGTGAGTGATTGGATTTCTCGTAATAAAAAGTCTATCGCTACTGTATAATCTGCGTCACTTTCTCCACTTCTAAGAAGTAATTCTATTGCAGCTGTAGAGAGTTCATGAATTAATTGGTTGTTTTGACTCACTATTGTAACTCCATGTGATTGATACAAGGATGTTACCTCAGTTGATGACAAATTTTTTTTGCAAAATAAATGTGAATATGTGTTTTGTTTGTTAATATTGCGCGGTGTTTCTATTTTCTCAATTATTAACTGACGGCTAAGGAAAAGTCTTTGCTCAATGTATTTAACAATATAACAGGTGATGATTTGCGCCGTATACGTGTTGCAAGACGCAAAACTACTAAACAAGTAGCTGATGCGTTGGGAGTAACTCGACAAACGTATGAAAATTGGGAAAATGACATAACTCAGCCGAAAATTAACCAGTTTATTTCCTTATGCACATATCACTGCATCGACTTTAGCTCGATATTCTCACAGTTACGTGGTAATAAATCCAAAACTAACATCAATGGAAAAAGGAAACACAATGAAATTAATAGAAGCTAAATTACTAGAAAAAATTACTGGCGGTAGCGGTGATCGTAACGGCGATGGGCCTAAATTAGAGCGTGCAAGCGGCACTACCTATGCTCCCCCAAAGAAACAGGGAACCAGTTAGGAGTTTTATGATTAACTTTGTACTTTTAGCCTTTTCTGCTTGTTTGTTGATTTATATAGATGCATCAGCTTATACAGAAGCTATTTTGCTGGCGGCAGTGATAGTCGCAATTATTTCAAATAGGTCTAGTGTAAATGGGTTGCATTTAGCTCTCATTCTGCTTTTTATCATTTCTGTTGAAACGATGATTCAAGCTTCTCAGGTGCTAGTCCCTTCAGGTGACATGCTAAATGTATGGAAAAATACAATTATTTATTCAACTTACTTAGTTTTCGATCTTATAGCGCTGATTACTATGATGTTGAGACCTGCAATTTCAAGGACAATACTCCCTGATAGAAAGGCTGAGATATACATGACGCCGTCTGAAATTTTATTGATAAGTGTATATGTACTTTTCATCGGTATAAATCTATTGGCGCTTGGGGAGAACTTTATACGCAACCTAGAGCACCTAGGAATTAGCGAAGATTTTGCAAAACAGTTTTGGAGCTGGGATTGGATCTATTACAGTTATCCCACAATGAAGCGCGTTGTAATAGCAATACAGCTGTTTTCAATCTTCATGTTAATCAAAGAGCCACGGCATAAAGAACTGAAAGTTGCATAGCTTGAGTATCTATAAGAAGCCGCATATTTATATGCGGTTTTTTTGTGTCTACTTGACACTAAATTGACACTTTAAGGGGTTTGACACTTGATTGACACTAAGGGGATTTAACGTGCTTGGCTTAAGTTTGATTTATAAGTTATTGTTTTTAATCTTAAAAATGGTGGCCCCACCTGGACTCGAACCAGGGACCTAACGATTATGAGTCGTGCGCTCTAACCAACTGAGCTATAGGGCCATTTTGTATTGTAAGTGCTCATTAAATTCATCCATGAAGCAATATCCTGTCGGCGTCCTGCCTCCACCTCATCAAGCTGCGAAGCGCTGCTTCGGTCTTGATTCGCCCAACTGAGCTATAGGGCTATTTGCTGTAGTGATTTAAAGGTAAATCACTGAAAGCGCAGGCAGTATAAAAATTTTTAACAGGCTTGTCACTATTAAAACGTGAAAAAGTCGGGGCGAATGGATTGATTGCTCAATAATAAGCCAATGTTGTAGTGGTTAGGGTGTTGAGCTGTGCGGATCATTAAAATGGCGAGGTAAGTATTAGTCTGGTTTTACAGTGTAAAAAATAGAGTTACTTAGCATTCGGGTTGGATTTTTGTTGTAAACACAAGATGAGCAAGCAGTAACGTTCGCTGGAAGTAGGGCAGAGATAAAAGAAGCCGGCAATTGGCCGGCCTCTTTTAGGAGAACGAATTAGGTTATTGGTGCATGCCTAGTTTTTTCTCTAGGTAGTGGATATTTGTGCCACCGTTTTGGAAGTTCTCGTCTGACAAGATCTTCTTGTGAAGCGGGGTATTGGTTTTAATCCCGTCAATTACTAGCTCATTTAGTGCGTTTTTAGCACGAGCGATCGCAACATCACGGTTCTCACCATAAGTGATTAACTTACCGATCATCGAGTCGTAATGTGGCGGTACCGTGTAATCAGCGTAAATATGGCTGTCCCAACGGATCCCAAGGCCACCTGCTGGGTGGAAGCGTGTAATTTTACCCGGTGAAGGGATAAAGCTCTCTGGGTCTTCTGCGTTAATACGGCACTCGATTGCGTGACCACGGATCACCACGTCTTCTTGTGTGATAGAAAGCGGTTGACCAGCAGCAATCTTAAGTTGCTCTTTGATTAAGTCTACGCCAGTGACCATTTCTGTTACTGGGTGCTCAACCTGAATACGAGTGTTCATTTCAATGAAGTAGAACTCGCCGTTTTCGTATAAGAATTCAAACGTACCTGCACCGCGATAACCAATCTCGATACATGCACGAGTACAGCGATCACCAATGTATTTACGCATTTCTGCTGTGATCCCTGGTGCAGGTGCTTCTTCCACTACTTTTTGGTGACGACGCTGCATTGAACAGTCGCGCTCACCTAGGTGGATTGCATTGCCTTGACCGTCAGCGAGTACTTGAACTTCGATATGGCGTGGGTTTTCTAGGAATTTTTCCATGTAAACCATACCGTTACCGAAGAACTGCTTCGCTTCTTGTTGTGTTAAGGCGATAGAGTTTGCAAGTTCTTTTTCGTTGCGAACGACACGCATACCACGACCACCGCCGCCGCCAGCCGCTTTGATGATAACTGGGTAGCCGATACGCTTAGCGATCTGCGTATTGCGGTCGTTGTCATCTGTCAATGGACCATCAGAACCTGGCACGCAAGGTACGCCTGCTTTTCTCATCGCTTCAATTGCTGATACTTTATCACCCATTAGGCGAATAGTGTCGCCCTTTGGACCGATAAAGATAAAGCCACTTTGCTCAACTTGGTCAGCAAAGTCGGCATTTTCAGAAAGGAAACCGTAACCTGGGTGAATAGCAACCGCGTCTGTGACTTCTGCTGCCGCGATAATACGAGGAATATCAAGGTAGCTTTCGCTTGCCGCAGGTTTTCCGATACAAATGGTTTCATCTGCAAGAAGAACGTGTTTTAGGTCGCGGTCAGCTGTTGAGTGCACAGCAACCGTCTTAATACCTAGCTCCTTGCAGGCACGCAATACGCGAAGTGCAATTTCACCTCGGTTTGCAATGACTACTTTATCTAACATAACGTTGACCTTCTGCGTAATTATTCGATGATGAATAGCGGTTGGTCGAATTCTACTGGCTCACCGTTTTCAACTAGGATTGCTTTCACTACACCAGCTTTGTCTGATTCGATCTGGTTCATCATCTTCATGGCTTCAACGATGCAAAGTGTGTCGCCAACATTTACTTTTGAACCTACTTCAACGTATGCCGCTGCTGTTGGAGAAGAAGCGGTGTAGAAAGTACCAACCATAGGAGACTTAACTTGGTGACCTGCTGGTGCGCTGCTTTCTGCTGGTGCTGCTTCTACTGCTGCAGGAGCCGCCGCTGGTGCCGCTGGTGCTGCTGGTGCAGGTGCCGCTGGAGCTGCCATGTATTGTTGAGGTTGTGCATAAACTGGTGCACTGCTGTGGCGATTGATACGTACTGACTCTTCACCTTCAGTGATTTCTAGCTCTGCAATACCTGATTCTTCTACTAGCTCGATAAGTTTTTTGATCTTGCGAATATCCATACAATGACCCGCCTGTTAGTTAATTTGAGTTATTTTGTTTTCGCAATTGCGCTAACGCTGCATCAAATGCAGCACGATAGCCCAACGCGCCTAATCCACATATCACGCCTTCCGCCACATCAGAAAAATAAGACTTGTGACGAAATGGCTCTCTGGCGTACACATTGGTGATGTGTACTTCATAAAAAGGGATGTCCACACTGAGTAAAGCGTCTCGAAGGGCAATGCTCGTATGGGTAAATGCGGCAGGATTAATGATAATCGCATCGCATTGTTCATATTGAGCGTGAATAGCCTCAATTAGCTGCGCTTCACTATTACTTTGAATGTGTGACAAGCTGACTTGCTGTGCTTCTGCATATTCAGTTAATGCGTCAACAATTTCGTTGAGAGTCTGCGTGCCGTACTTGTGCGGCTCACGGCGACCTAGCATATTTAAATTAGGGCCGTTTACTAATAAAATCTTTAATTTTGCAGACATATTACGCGAACTTCCTTTAACTAAAGCATTAGCCAAAAATTTAGACTGTATGGCTTGTTAACTTAAGCCGAATTCCAGCAAATAGCAAATATTTCTCCATTTCGTGGAGTATTATAGAGAGTTCGAGGTAAATAGCAGCAAAATACTGGTCTAATCAGAAGAGAGAGGGGCAAACAAGCTTGCCCCTAAAATGGTTACTTTGCGTCCTGCTTGGCCTTTTCTAGGTGGGCAGCAAAGTCTTTTGCATCTAAGAAGCCTGTGATGCGGTGTGCTGGCATCTCATTACCTTGGCTATCAAAGATTAAAATAGTCGGTAAACCAAACACCGTAAATGCTTCCATGATCTCTTGGGTGTTGTCATTGGCTTTGGTCAAGTCGAGCTTTAATAGCTCATAATCTTTGAACTGTGCTTGTACTTCAGGTTTCGGGAAAGTGTATTTTTCAAACTCTTTACACGCAACACACCACTCTGCGTATAAATCAACGATAGGCACTTTGCCCTTGGCATTGGCCTCAGTAACGGCGACTTTAAGCGCGGCTAAGTCAGGTAGTAGCTTAAACTTCTGCTCTCCGGTAACGGCCTCTGCTTGAGTCGATGCAGTACTTACAACAGCTGTAGGTGCAGGAAACAAGCTTGTTTTTAATGCGTATAAGCCAACAATAAACAGGGTGATCGCAAAGCCCCACAATGTGGTTTTACCTTTGCTTGCCTGTAATTGGCTTTGCCAATAATGCAAGTAGAGTGCTGTCGCTACGGCGAGGCCACCGGCAAGTGAGATAATCACTGTCGCATCGAGTATGCGCTCTAAAAGGATAAGCGGTACGAAGAGCATCACAAAACCAAATAGCGTTTTGACCTGATCCATCCAGCCTCCTGCTTTTGGTAGTAATTTTCCACCTGAGGTACCTAGCAGTAATAGCGGTAGGCCCATGCCCAAGCTAAGTGCATATAGTGTTACCGCGCCCACCACATAATCACCACTTTGCGCGACAAATAATAGCGCGCCAGAAAGTGGAGCCGTGGTGCAGGGCGATGCAATAAGTCCAGATAGTACACCCATAATGAATACGCCCCAGTAATTGCCGCCTTTTTGCTTGTTACTGAGCTGAGTGAGTTTATCCATCATGCCGCTAGGCAAGCGAATTTCGTAAACTCCAAACATAGATAGCGCGAGTGCGACGAACAATATACTAAAGCTGATAAGTACCGCTGGATGCTGCAAGTAGCCTTGAATTTGGCCACCGAAATACGCAACGACTAACCCAAGCGCAGCGTAAGTGACCGCCATACCTTGCACATAAACAAAAGATAGACTGAAGGCTTTTTTAGTCGAAAGGCCTTGTTGACCGGCGATGAGGCTCGACAAAATTGGGAACATCGGGAATACACAAGGGGTAAACGCAAGGCCAATACCAAGGCCAAAGAACGTCAAAATATTCGCAAGTAAGCTGCGCTGCATTAACTGCTCAGTGAAAGACAAATTATCGTCATCCACAGGCGCGCTTTCGCTTTGAGCTTCTGCTTTTGTCTCAGGTGCTTTTGTTTCAGGAGCTTTGGTTGGCGTGGTCTTTGGCTTTTCTCCTGCAATCGTGCTTAACGGCACTTCTACAATTTCTGGCGGGTAGCAAAGTCCAGCTTCGGCGCAGCCCTGATAGCGTATTTTTACGATTGCACCTTGCTCGATATTACTGAGCTTAGAGATAACGGATAAGTTATTAAAGTAGACTTCAGTGCGACCAAAAAACTCATCTTCAATCATCTCCCCTTTTTCAAGCTGTGGCACTTGGATGTCGGCTTGTTTGGCGATAATTTGAAGATTCTTCTTATATAAGTAATAGCCGTCGGCGATGTCCCAACCTACAAACAAGGTGTTGCCTTGCTGGTCAAAATCGAACTTGAATGCTTCTTTTACTGGTAAAAAAGTCTGTTGTTTAGGAGCCAGTAAGCTGTCTAGCACCGCATTGTTTGCTTGCGCGGGAAACCACATCAGCAATGAGAAAAGAACTACTAAGAGTCGCATTACAATAATACCTCGTCCATCCATTTGAAATAAGCTAAGTTGCCGCTGGTGACGTCCACAACTTGAACTTCTGGGACATCATAACTGTGTAAGTCGCGAATAGCGGCCATCACTTGCTCTAGTTTTTCGGATTTTGTCTTGATTAACAGCTTGGTTTCTTGTGCATGTTCAACCTGACCTTCCCAAACATAAATAGATTCCACTGCCGGGATTAGGTTCACACAAGCTGCAAGTTTTTGCGTTACAAGTTGCGTTGCAATCTTACGCGCTTCTGCAACTGAATCGCATGTAGATAAGACGAGTTTATATCTTACGCCCATTGCCATTTCCATTTTAGGGTTAGTAATGGCATCTTAGCGGATAGCTCCTCTTTTCTAAAGCGTCTTACTTGTATCGCTTGAATTAAGACCTTAGCACCCATATTTATCTTTCGTAGATTTGGAGAAAGTATGTTTAGATTCTTATTTATTTTATTTATCGCTATTCCGATTATTGAAATTGCTTTGCTGATCCAAGTCAGCGAGGTGATAGGCGGTTTTGCTACCATTGCGCTTGTAATTGGTACCGCCATTTTAGGGGCAAGACTGGTTAAACAGCAGGGTCTTGGCGCTTATGTCAACGTACAGCAACAGATGTCTCGTGGGCAATTGCCTGCACAAGATTTATTTACCGGTTTGTGTGTGATCATTGCCGGTGTGCTATTGATGACGCCTGGGATCATGACCGATGTATTAGGTTTTTTACTGTTAACCCCAGCCGTTAGAAAAAAGCTGGCGCAGTCGCTTTTAGCCCATGCCACCGTAAGAGTGCAAACAGGCATGCATTCAGGTCAGTCACCGTTTGCTAATCAATCACGCGACGAGCGTGCGGATCAGCAGGAAGAGATTAGAGATCCATTTAAAAATCAATTGGGTAGAAATTCTTCAACAACGATTGAAGGTGAATACGAAAGAAAAGACTAAATTTTTTTGGTTTTTTCTCTTGGGTTTTAATTTGCCCATCCCCATAAATGAAAGCAATTAAAATTGCGTGTGTTAACCACAGTCTGTGGATGTAACAGCGCCTTAAAAAAGCATTATTTCTGTCATTGTTCAGAAACTGTTAGGAGAACTATATAAATGAACATTCGTCCTTTACATGATCGCGTCATTGTTAAGCGTCTTGAAGAAGAAACAAAGTCAGCTGGCGGCATTGTGTTAACTGGTTCTGCAGCTGAAAAGTCTTCACGTGGTGAAGTAGTTGCAGTAGGCAACGGCCGCGTGTTGGACAATGGTGAAACTAAAGCACTACAAGTAAAAGCTGGCGACACAGTGTTGTTCGGCTCTTACATCGAAAAAACTGAAAAGATCGAAGGTCAAGAGTACCTGATCATGCGCGAAGATAACATCTTAGGCATCGTAGAATAATTAATACTTTTTAGTTTAATCGACAACAGAATTTAAGAGGAATTTATAACATGGCAGCTAAAGAAGTTCGTTTTGCAGGTGACGCTCGTACAAAAATGCTAAAAGGCGTAAACGTACTAGCAGACGCAGTAAAAGTAACACTAGGTCCTAAAGGCCGTAACGTTGTTTTAGAAAAGTCATTCGGTGCACCAACTATCACTAAAGACGGTGTATCTGTTGCGAAAGAGATCGAGCTTGAAGATAAGTTCGAGAACATGGGCGCACAAATGGTTAAAGAAGTTGCGTCTAAAGCGAATGACGCAGCGGGTGACGGTACTACAACTGCAACTGTTCTTGCGCAAGCTATCGTGAACGAAGGTCTTAAGTCAGTTGCTGCGGGTATGAACCCAATGGACCTTAAGCGTGGTATCGACAAAGCAGTTATCGCTGCTGTTGAAGAGTTAAAAACGCTTTCAGTGCCTTGTTCAGACGCAAAAGCGATTGCACAAGTTGGTACGATTTCAGCTAACTCTGACAAAGAGATTGGTGACATTATTGCAGAAGCAATGGAAAAAGTAGGTCGCGAGTCTGGTGTTATCACTGTAGAAGAAGGCCAATCACTACAGAACGAACTAGATGTAGTTGAAGGTATGCAGTTTGACCGTGGTTACCTTTCTCCGTACTTCATCAACAACGCTGAAAAAGGCCAAGTTGAGCTAGATAACCCACATATCCTTCTTGTAGACAAGAAGATCTCTAACATTCGTGAACTTCTACCTACGCTAGAAGCTGTTGCTAAAACAAGCAAGCCGCTACTAATCATTGCTGAAGACCTTGAAGGTGAAGCGCTGGCAACTCTGGTTGTAAACAACATGCGTGGTATCGTGAAAGTTGCTGCGGTTAAAGCACCTGGCTTTGGTGACCGTCGTAAAGCAATGCTACAAGATATCGCGACACTAACTGGTGGTACAGTTATCTCTGAAGAAATTGGCCTTGAGCTTGAGAAAGCTACGGTTGAAGACTTAGGTACAGCTAAGCGCGTGGTTATCACTAAAGATGACACAACTATCATCGACGGTGCTGGCGAGCAAGAAGCAATCGATGGTCGCGTATCTCAGATCAAAGCACAAATCGAAGAAGCAACTTCTGACTACGACAAAGAGAAACTACAAGAGCGCATGGCAAAACTTGCAGGCGGTGTTGCAGTAATCAAAGTTGGCGCAGCAACTGAAGTTGAAATGAAAGAGAAAAAAGACCGCGTAGAAGATGCGCTACACGCAACTCGCGCAGCGGTTGAAGAAGGTGTAGTACCTGGTGGTGGTGTTGCGCTAGTTCGCGTAGCGAGCAAGATTGAGTCGCTAACTGGTGACAACGAAGACCAAAACCACGGTATTAAAGTGGCACTTCGTGCGATGGAAGCACCACTTCGTCAAATCGTTTCAAACGCAGGTGACGAAGCATCAGTTGTGGTTAACGCAGTTAAAGCTGGCGAAGGTAACTACGGTTACAACGCTGCAACTGGCGAATACAGCGACATGATCGAAATGGGTATCCTAGACCCAACTAAAGTAACGCGTTCTGCACTTCAGTTCGCAGCATCAGTTGCTGGTCTAATGATCACTACAGAAGCGATGGTTGCTGAAATTCCGAAAGAAGAAGCTGCTGGTCCAGATATGGGCGGCATGGGCGGAATGGGTGGTATGGGCGGCATGATGTAGTAAAAATCGGTCCAGATCGCTTTTTATAAAAACCCTAACAGTTTGATGTTAGGGTTTTTTTGTGTCTGAAATTTGCTCAAGCGTCATTATTTTAGGGGTATAAAGTGGGGTATCGATTTAAGTCCCATGTGTTGTAAAAAAATGTGCTTTGTGCTGTTTCACACAAATGGACTAGTAGCAGGAACATGCTTAGGTGGGCTAACTAACCAATGTATAACAACCATAAAATCCAACACAATATGCTAAAGTAAAATAGGAATACTGCCGATACTAAGGCAATACGAAAAGGAGCTTTTATGACTATTCATTTTAATATCCATTCGGCGTCAACAACTAATGCGCCAACATCAACACCTACACAACCGTTTGCTGCGCCCGTAAAAAAGGAGCCAGAACCAAATCAGGTTAAAGATACCAAAGAGAAACAAGTATCTGACGAGTCTGTGTCTATTGCTGCATTTACAGGTGATGCGCCGAGCAGTTCACCATACAGCGCTCTACTTAATCCTGAGGGCTTTGATTTTGAGAATATGTCTATCAATGAATTTAAAGGTATTGTTGACGCAATTCGAACGTTGGAGTCTGATATGGCACGCTCGAGTGGGTATACGGGGAGCTTACGTGACACATTTTGGGATGATGTAATGGGGGTGAAAGGTTCTTTAGATGGTGTCAATTTTGAGGAAAAAGGTTTCAAGCCTGACGAAAAAATAAATATTATCGACTTCTTTGTAGATCATGTAGAAGGCGCGGCGCAAATGGAAAAAGAGAACTACCGCTCATTTCATGGTGTGTTGGGTAATGCTCAAAAGAAACAGCAAACAGTTGCTAAAATCACTTCAGAATCTTTTCTCCAAGAGTATCAAGAGAAGGTGATCAATTTCCTAAAAAGCCAAGAAACTAAACTTGTTGATACGCAGGCTTAATTAGCCTGCGTAATATAAATTAATTCTCGCGGTATTCGTAACGTACACCGCCACGTATACTTGTACCGCCACCGTTGTTTTTCAGAGTTAATCTATAGCTGCCACGAGGAAGGTATCTTCCGATATGAGTACCTCGATCAATTTCGCTATCATCACGGTATAAAATTAATTCCATATCATGGCCATCATAGTTTTTTTCTATTGTGAAAAAGTAAGAATTACAAGTACCGCCAAAGCTTGAAAAATTGGTAAGAGTAATTTCTTGATCTACTTTAGCACTTGCATACTTTGTATATTTATAGGTCTCGCAGCGTCCCCATTCAGCATTTAATTCAGCGGCTCTTTGATTTACGTCTAGTTCGCCACTTTCAGAACGGTCTAGCAGCTCAGCCATAGTAATACCTTCAGCTTTAGCGACCGCTTCAGCTCTTTGAACTAATCCACCTTCGGCTTGAGCATAAGATATAGCAGAAGTGCTAACCAATGTCGCTAACATAAGTGATTTTAATAAACCGGTAACTTTCATAATATTCCTTTGTCCTTGAAGTTATTTTGTATGATGAGAAAAAGAGAGTGATTTTGTAACTTGACTCTTGAAAGCCTTTTCCCAGAATCAAACTCGGAGAAAACTTTAATTTATCTATGTTCCTATTACAATACCAGGTAGTTCGAAATTTACTTTTAATTATATGATTGCCAGTATCATCACAATTTGTTATTAAATAATTTATATTGAATTGCTTCAGAGCCTTAGAGTTGTTAGCGCGCTATTGATATAGGTAACTGGTTGAAATATAAATAAATTTGCCCTTTATTTCACAGTGGGGGTATAAAGTGGGGTATCGCTACTTTTTCCCATGTTAATAGTTCAATAGAAACAAAGGATTAAGTTCTACATGGGCGGCATGATGTAGTGCGACGAGAGTCGCGTAGGTCACTAGCCTAGCAGGACTAGCTCAGAGTGAGTGCTAACTATAGCACTCACTTTCCCAACCTGCAAAACTAGTAGTCGACTCCGGTATTCGGGGGTAAAACCGAATGCCGGACTTATCTGAGTGATAAGGTCGCGCAATCGTGTCTTTACGATTGGAAAACAAGTCACCGAGACATCAGTCATCGGCATTACGGAAACAAACAATTTCAGAGTTTCGGGTTTACCTCCGAATAATAGCGAGAAGGTATTTCATCGCGTAACCAAAGGGTGCTCTGTCATTTAGTAGTTTCGATTTCAAAAATCTGGAAACAAAGCTTTTTTAAGCAGCGTTTTGATCATGTTTTCTGTATCTCGACGAGTTTACGACCTACGGGCGTAAGCCATTAGAGTTATTGTCTCAACATATTCATTCATATGTAGCGAGACCAACCTTACGACAGGTTGTAGCCTAGGGATAGTGCATTACTGGTAACGGTATTGTGCGAAGCTTCCTGACAATGTATCTCTGCGAAAGCAGTAGTTAACTCGTGAGGGTTAAATATAGTCTGTTAATAACGAACGGACTGAGAGCTAGGCTAAACAATAGGGTTAACGTAAGTGAACTACTGATAAACACCGTCAACCGCAATAAGCGAAATGTTGTTGATACGCTTAAACCAAAAGGTGCGCGGCTGGTTATTCCTTTTACATCTGGGAATACGTCGTCATTGAGCCGTCGGTGGATAGGTAGAACCTAAGTTGTTTGTGTAATTTTAATGGAACTCGGTAAGCCCAATTATTCGCTTAGTTTATTGTTATTTGAATAAGTTAAGCAGGGGAGTCGTAAGGCGAACTGTTGAATAAGTGGGTAAAGGAGGTTGGAAAAAGCGAATGTCAAACTGTAATGGTTTGGATAGAGGTTCAAACTTTGCCTCAACGGGAAACCGTGCAGACTTCCAACTGGTCTTTAATCGTGTGATAGACGTGTAAAGCTGTCATCAATTTGATCCTAACGGGATAAGAACAATTCTTCCCGTTAGGGGATAGTTGCGTCTTGTTCTTGTTAGGTCATGACTAACAGGAGAAAAGCAAGATGAGTACAGCGTTTGTTGTACCTGCGTTCTCCCACCAAGCGCAAAGCTGGCATACCATCAATTGGTATTCGGTTGAGTTAACGGTGCGAGAGCTACAAGTACGGATCGCGAAGGCGACTAAGCAACAACAATGGCGTAGGGTGAAAGCTCTGCAACGTATGTTGGTGCGCTCGTTTGCTGCCAAATGTTTAGCGGTAAAACGGGTAACTGAAAATCGAGGCAAAAGGACTGCTGGTGTCGATGGGGAGTTATGGAGTACGCCTGAAAGTAAATGGCAGGCTACTTTTCGATTGAAGCGGCAAGGGTATAAACCTAAGCCACTACGTAGAATTTATATTCCGAAAAGTAACGGCAAACGTCGTCCTTTAGGAATACCGACCATGCTAGATAGAGCAATGCAGGCATTATACCTGTTGGCTCTTGAACCTGTGTCGGAAACTACGGCAGATCGAAATAGCTATGGCTTTCGCCCAATGCGCTCAACGGCTGATGCGATAGAACAATGTTTTGTCAATTTAAGTCGTAAAAGCTCTGCGGAGTGGGTGTTAGAAGGCGATATTAAAGGCTGCTTTGATAACATCAGTCATGACTGGTTACTTGCCAATGTTGCATTGGATAAACAGGTACTTAGAAAGTGGCTGAAAGCGGGATTCATGGAATCTGGTAAGTTAAACCCAACGGAGGCGGGTACACCACAAGGGGGAATTATTTCTCCTGTATTGGCAAATTTAGCGCTTGATGGTTTGGAAGAGATGTTGGAAAGCCACTTTGGTAAGAAAAACACCAAAGCCAGCTACAAGACTAAAGTCAATTATGTGAGGTATGCCGATGACTTCATTATTACAGGGATCTCGAAAGAGTTGCTGGAAAATGAAGTGAAGCCAATCGTTGAAGCCTTTATGGCTGACCGTGGGCTTACGTTATCACCAGAGAAAACGGTGATAACGCATATAACCGAGGGGTTTGATTTTCTTGGACAGAATTTACGTAAGTACAATAACGGTAAGATGTTAATCAAACCAAGTGCGAAAAGCGTGAAGAATGTCTTAAAGAAAATTCGCGACATAGTTAAAGGTCAAAAGACTGTGAGGGCAGATATGCTGATCAGTCAGTTAAATCCAATTCTTCGGGGTTGGGCTAACTATCATCGTCATATTGTGGCGAAAGAGACATTTAATTACGTGGATTATCGGGTTTGGAAACTTTTGTGGCAGTGGTGCCGACGACGACATAACAATCGTCATAAACGCTGGATTAAAGCGAAATACTTTAAATCAGTGGGCGCACGAAACTGGACGTTTTCAGGTATAACAGTCGATGGTTTTACCAAGAGGCTGATTTATACCAATGATACCATGATAAAGCGACATATTAAGTTAAAAGCGGAGGCAAACCCGTATGACTTAGCATTTGAGCCATATTTTGAACAGCGCCTTGAGCGGGTTTGGAAAGAGTCAATGCAAGGTAAACGAACTTTGCTTATGCTTTGACTCAGGCAGCAGCAAAGCTGTGCCATGTGTCGCCATCGTATTACTAAGGAAACAGGGTGGAATATCCATCATATTGTTGAACGAGTAAAAGGTGGCGGTAATGAACTGAGTAACTTAGTGTTGCTGCACCCTAATTGTCATAGGCAACTGCACACTTTTTGAGGTTTGTCTAGATGGAAGTTACTTTACATGTGGTGTTCAAGTGGTGAGTTGATAATCTAGTGGCCAAGTAAAACGGCAAATATGACTAAATTAACAAATAGTGACTTTTCGGTATACAAGTCAGTTTCTCTAGTTGTAATTTAGTTTCATTAGATTTAACTAGGCGTCAAAAATGAACAAACCAATTTGGGGCAAGTATATTGCAGCGCATATAAAAGAGTTTGAGGTAATATTATTAAGTTTTGGTCGGTTATTAAATACGATTGAACGAATACTTCTTTCTCTGAAGAGGCTTTGGCTCTGCGTTGGTGGTACTTCTATTGCTTTTTTCTCATCACAGAGGATAGATTGGAGTTCATTATTGACACTGTTTCAACCATAAAGTCGCTGGTCTGTACTTAGGTTCAGATTTATAAAGGCTTGAGCCGTATGCGGGGAAACTCGCTCGTACGGTTCTTAGGGGGCGGCGGTGCAGTAATGCACTGCTGCTACCCGACATAAACATCATCTCCTAAGCACTACACGCTTTAGAAAAAATCTAGCAGTTTGAACTGACCCCCAATAGTTGGACACCAACATTGGGGGTTATTTTATGTCTACTATACATCAGAGAATTAAAGCTGTGCATCGCACAGCGTTGTCTTGATGGTGAATCATCGACTCAAGAGTTTTCTATCAGTTTTAGACTGATTAGGTATTGGACTTCTGTTTATATAATCCATGGTTCATCTTCATTTTACCTCTGATTATGAAAATTCCGCAGACTTTAAATGCTCGGTATGGTTGTTGGCGTATTCATTATGTTTTGCGTAAAGAAGGTATCTACTTAATCATAAAGCGGTTCAGTGTTTAATGGCAAAACTAGGGTTAAAATCGACTGTAAGGCCGGAGAAATATCGTTCATATAAAGGATTAGTTGGACGTATTGCACCAAATATCATGAATCGAAACTTCACATGGACTAAACCAAATGAAAAGTGGCAGGTGAAAAAATGTATTTATCTCCTATTATCGATTTATTTAATCAAGAAATCGTTAGCCATACTGTCGCGACCACACCTAAATTGCATCTCGTGACTGAGATGCTAGATAAAGCGATGAGTGAATTAAGTCAAGTATGATCCTTGGTTCTACATAGCGAACAAGGGTGGCAATTCCAGCACCATGGTTATCATAATATTTTGAAAAATAAAAAATTAATCGGAGTGTATTGAGAAAAGGAAATTGTTTTGATAATACAGTGGCTGCAAATTTCTTCACGCTTTTAAAATCAGAAATGTACCATGGTCACTACTTTGACAGTGCCGAGCAACTTATGGCATGCATTGATGAATATATTGATTATTACAATAACGATCGGATTAAGGTCAAATTAAAAGGCCTGATTCCGGTAGAATACCGGAATCAGGCGTTGGAAGTCGCATAATAGAAATGTCCAACTTTAATGGGTCACTTCAGCTAAGGTGGCTTTTCTTGTTCGTTCGGAATGTTTAACTAAAGCAGCAATCTTTGATTAGCGCTTTAATAATCGCTTGAGATGGTTTTATTTTTTCCATATTGAGATATTCATTTGGCTGATGTGCTTGATTAATTGAACCTGGGCCCATGACGATAGTTTCGCAGCCTAGCTGTTGTAGAAATGGTGCTTCGGTACAATAGTTTACAGCAATTGCTTGTTGTCCTGACAGGCGCTCAGCCATTTTCACCAAAGCAGAATCCGTCGAGCCGGTAAAAGCCGGAATAGGTTCGTGCATATCTATAACCGAGACGCTATTCGGATAATGTGTATTGATTGGTGCTACGGCTGCCGTGAGCATGGCTTGTAGTTCTTTGATGCTCAGACCTGGCAAAGGGCGCATATCAATATGTAATTCACAACAGCCACAAATACGGTTGGCATTGTCGCCGCCATGAATGTGTCCAAGGTTTAAAGTTGGGTAAGGAATAGCAAAATGTGGAGTTGAATATTTATTCTTTAATTCTTCTCTTAATTTTAATAAATTTGCAATCACCTGATGCATGATTTCGATAGCATTTAAGCCACGCTCTGGATCTGAGCTATGGCCTGAACGACCAACTATACGGATGGCGGTCGTCATATGGCCTTTGTGGGTAAATACCGGCACCATATCGGTGGGTTCACCAATAACGCAGCGCGCCGGCTTCAAGCTTGGATGTTTAGCAATTTCCTGAGCGCCAGCCATGGTGGTTTCTTCATCGGCGGTGGCTAAAATCATGATAGGAGCACTTTGCTGTAATTCATCAAGCTCTGAGATTGCATTCAATACGAAAGCAAAAAAACCTTTCATATCAATACTTCCAAGACCATATAATTTATTATCTTGCTCGCTTAATTTAAAAGGATCAAATTGCCAGCGGCTATCGTCGAATGGCACGGTATCCGTGTGGCCGGCCAACATTAATCCACCATCGCCATTACCTCGTCTTGCAATTAGATTATATTTTCCTTTTGCATGTTCAAGCTCTGTTACTTCGACAGTAAATCCTAACGTTTCGCACCACTGTGCGAGTAGGTGGATCACATTCTGATTACTCATGTTGAGACTTTCTTCTAATGCACTGATAGATGGCGCGGCGATCAGTTGCTGATACATTTCCATAAAAGCGGGCAATTTCATAAAAATTCCTAAAATACTTATTCAAAGTTCTTGCATAAAAATATAAAGATGTTTAGAGTGAATATCAATTCACTTTTTTAGCATAAATATATTTGGAACAGCAATGCGACGATTTGACTTCAACAATTAGCAGAACCAACCCTAATCAAACTTTTTTAATCTTGAGAACACTATGTTGAAAGTATCTATAATCGGAGCGAGCGGCTACAGTGGCGCTGAGCTTGCTAAGCTGGTTGCCAAGCATCCTGCCTTCACACTTGCACATTGCTTTGTATCTGAGCAAAGCTTAGACAAACACAAATTCATCAGCGATTTATATCCAGAATATTCGGGCTTGCTAGATATTGAGCTGCAACCCTTAAATGAGCAAGCTTTTTCGTTGATAGAGCAATCATCGGATTATGTGTGTTTATGCACGGATCACAAGGTTAGCGTAGAGCTTGCACCGGTATTTTTACAGATGGGGAAACGGGTTTTTGACCTATCTGGAGGTTACCGTTTATCTAGCAATGAAGACTACGAAAATTACTACGGCTTTTCTCACCCGCATCAAGACTGGTTAGCGCAAGCGCAATACGGACTAGCTGAATGGTACGGCGATGCTATTAAAACGGCGAAGTTGGTGGCGGTCGCGGGCTGTTATCCGACTGCGGCACTCAATGCACTTAAGCCATTACAACAAGCTGATCTGATAACAGAGCAGCCAGTTATCATCAATGCTGTTTCAGGTGTTACTGGCGCAGGTAGAAAAGCGAATGTCGCCACACACTTTTGCGAAGTATCTCTTGCACCGTACGGTTTGTTTACGCACAGACATAGTCCAGAAATAGAAAAGTACCTTGAGCACCCAGCGTTGTTTACGCCGCATTTAGGGAATTTTAAGCGTGGTATCTTGGAAACGATCTACGTCACTCTGAAAGAAAATGTCACACCAAATCAAGTCGATGCCGCTTACCAAGTGCTTGCCGATGAGCCGCTGATCAGATTAAAGGGGAGTCAACTTCCATCAATCAAAGCCGTTGAAAATCAGCCTTTTGTTGATATTGGTTGGCAGCAAAAGGGCAATCAACTGATCGTGGTTGTCGCGATTGATAACTTGCTTAAAGGGGCTGCAGGCCAAGCATTACAATGTATGAACTTGGCGGCGGGACTTGAGCATTATCAAGGTTTAGGAGTATCAGCATGAGCAAACAAACTTGGGTGATAAAACTAGGTGGTGCGGTGTTGAATCAAGAGGGTGCAGCGCAAGCATTGTTTTCAGCTATCAAGCAAATTCAACAGGACGCACCACACAAGCAGTTTGTGATTGTTCATGGTGGCGGGGCGCTGGTTGATAAGTGGCTGACCGATGCTGGTTTTGCTACTGCAAAACATCAAGGACTGCGGATCAGTCCGCAAGAGCAAATGCCCTATATTGTTGGTGCACTTGCAGGCTGTGCTAACAAGCAACTGATGGCGGATGCCATTACCGCCACGCTCAAGCCCGTTGGGCTGTGCTTATATGATGCAGGATTTACCACAACTCAAAAGCTTAAAGCGCTTGGCCGTGTGGGTAGCTGTGAAGCGAGTGAAGGGGGCATGCTTGAAGCGGTGTTGGAGTTTGACAGGTTACCTGTTGTTAGTTCAGTTGGTATTGGCGCTGACGGCCATTTATACAACGTGAATGCGGATGAAGCAGCAGCAGCTATCGCCAGTAAGCTTGGTGCAGAACTTATTTTTATGACTGACGTTGAGGCGGTACTTGATGGCGATAAACAGCCATTAAATCAACTTAACGCGGAACAGATCTCAACGTTAATCGCGCAAAAGGTCATTGTGGGCGGGATGGAGGTCAAAGTTAAGACCAGTCTTCACGCTGCCCAACACTTACGACGAGGGGTGTACATCTCTAGCTGGCAAAAGCCAGAAAATTTAATTGCGTTGCTCAATGGTGAGCACGTAGGTACACAAATTCTGCCGTAGGAAAACACCATGACTAAGCATTTTTTAACTGGTTTGGAATTAGACCAAACTAACGTTTTGAACTTATTAAAGCTTGCAAAAAATATTAAAAATCAACCGCAAGAATATAACCAAGCCTTAGCAGGCAAATCGATTGTCACGTTATTCGAAAAGCCGAGCTTAAGAACGCGGCTGTCGTTCGATATAGGTATCCATAAACTGGGCGGCCATGCTGTGTATTTAGATCAGCAAAACGGTGCAATGGGGGCGCGTGAATCCGTAAAAGATTTTGCGCTTAATATTTCTACTTGGGCTGACGGCCTTGTGGCCCGAGTAAATCATCATAGCACGCTTGAGACGCTCGCTGAGTTTTCGTCTGTGCCTGTTGTGAATAGCCTATGTGATTTATATCACCCTTGCCAAGCGTTGGCTGATTTTCTCACCTTATTTGAAACTTACGACGATGTCAGTCAGATCAAAATCGCTTATCTCGGTGAAGGTAACAACGTAACACATTCATTAATGTTGCTTGCGGCAACGTTAGGTACTGATTTTGTGACGGTTTGTCCTAAAGGTCATTCTCCAGATGCACAGATTGTAAAGCAAGCTGAACAAATTGCGGCGGTAAATGGCGCCTCAGTTCTGGTCAGTGATCGGGTAGAAGCGGCGGCTGGTGCCAATGTGCTCTACGCTGATACTTGGGTTTCGATGGGGAATAAAACGCCAATTGAACAGGTGAAAGACACCTTTATGCCATATCAAATCAACCAACAATTGGTTGAAGCGTGTGGCGCACAAACCATTTTGCATTGCCAGCCAGCACATCGTGAGTTTGAAATTACTTCCGAAGTGATGGACGGGCCAAAGTCAAAAATTATTCAACAAGCTGAAAACCGCATGCATGCTCAAAACGCATTGCTGGTATCGCTGTTAAACAAAGATTACGTTTGAGGTTAAAGAACATGAGCAAGATTAAAAAAGTGGTACTGGCTTACTCTGGTGGATTAGACACATCAGCGATTGTGCCATGGTTAAAAGAGAACTACGGTTGTGAAGTTGTCGCCTTTGTTGCCGATGTAGGTCAGGGTGAAGAAGAACTGGTTGGGGTTGAAGAAAAGGCAATCGCATCGGGTGCCTCTGAGTGCCATATCGTCGACTTAAAAGAAGAAATGGTTAGCGACTATATTTATCCAACTCTTAAAACTGGTGCTATCTATGAAGGGACATATTTACTGGGTACTTCGATGGCGCGTCCTATTATCGCCAAAGCACAAGTTGAAATCGCTCGTAAAGTTGGCGCGGATGCACTTTCGCATGGTTGTACAGGCAAGGGGAATGATCAGGTGCGTTTTGAATCTTGCTTCTCAGCGCTTGCGCCTGACCTTAAAGTGATTGCACCATGGCGTGAATGGTCACTATCAAGTCGTGAATCTTTGCTTGACTATTTGGCCGAGCGTAATATCCCTTGTGCAGCCTCTGCCACCAAAATTTACAGTCGTGATGCCAATGCTTGGCATATTTCTCACGAAGGTGGCGAATTGGAAGATCCATGGAATGAGCCAAGCGATCAGGTTTGGACCATGACTAACTCTCCAGAAGCAGCTCCGGATCAGCCTGAATATGTGTCGGTATTAATCGAAAAGGGTGAAATCACCGGTGTTAACGGTGAGAGCTACAGCCCTTATCAGTGCCTAGTTAAGTTAAACGAGATTGCAGCGCAGCACGGTGTTGGTCGTGTGGATATCGTTGAAAACCGCCTGGTCGGCATGAAATCTCGTGGCTGTTATGAAACACCGGGAGGCACTGTGATGATGGCTGCGTTACAAGCGATTGATGAGCTGATCTTAGACAAATCTTGTCGTAAATGGAAAACCGCGCTTAGCGAAGAGTTTGCACACTTAGTCTATGACGGTCGTTGGTTTACCCCACTGAAAGATTCAATTCTAGCTGCCGCAGAGTCTTTCGCACAGCAGGCAACTGGTGAGGTGGTACTTAAGCTTTATAAAGGCCATGTACATGCAGTGCAAAAGCAATCAATCAATAGCTTATACAGCGAAGATTTTGCCACATTTGGTGAAGATGACGTATATGACCAATCTCATGCGGAGGGATTCATTCGTCTATTCTCACTATCTAGCCGGATAGCGGCGTTAAACAAGCAAAAGCAATCTTAAGGTAGGAGAACGAGATGGCATTATGGGGCGGCCGTTTTTCATCAGGTCCTGATGAGGCATTTAAGCAATTTAATGATTCTCTGCCATTTGATTATCAATTGGCAGAGCAAGATATTGTTGGCTCTATCGCTTGGGCGGGTGCGCTAAAGCAAGTAGATGTATTAACTGAAAGCGAACATCAGCAGATCATCTCAGCGCTGAAACAGCTTTTGGATGAAGTGATTGCTGATCCGCGCAGTGTAGCAACCGCGGGACATGAGGATATTCATTCTTATGTTGAAGCTAAACTTATCGACAAAGTGGGTGATTTAGGTAAAAAGCTGCACACAGGTCGAAGCCGTAACGACCAAGTAGCCACAGACTTTAGATTGTGGAGCCGGAAAACGGCGCAGCAATTGCTTGTGGCACTGAGTTCACTCAAGCAAGCTCTTGTGGTACTCGCAGAGCAGGAGCTTGGTACTATATTGCCAGGCTACACCCATTTACAGCGTGCTCAGCCCGTGCTCTTTAGTCATTGGTGTATGGCCTACGTTGAGATGATTGAGCGTGATGAGTCGCGCTTAAATGATGCGCTTGAAAGGTTAAATGTGTGCCCACTTGGCTCAGGTGCACTAGCGGGGACTGCTTATCCTATCGACCGTGAAATGTTAGCTGTAAACCTTGGCTTTAGAGAAGCCTCTCGTAATAGTTTAGATGCGGTCTCTGATCGTGACTTTGTGGTTGAGCTACTCAGTTGTGCGTCTATTTCGATGATGCATTTATCTCGTTTTGCAGAGGATTTGATCTTTTACAACTCTGGTGAATCTGGATTTATTGATTTGGCCGACAGCGTGACGTCCGGCTCATCCTTGATGCCACAGAAAAAGAATCCTGATGCCTTAGAGTTGATCCGTGGCAAAACAGGTCGAGTTTTTGGCGCCTTTAGCGGCATGATGATGACGCTTAAAGCTTTGCCCTTGGCCTACAACAAAGACATGCAGGAAGATAAAGAAGGCCTATTTGATGCCATGCCAACTTGGCTTGCGTGTATTCATATGGCTGAAGCATGCGTTAAAGGCATTAAGGTTAATGGTGATAAGACGTTAGCGGCTGCAAAAGGTGGTCACGCCAATGCGACAGAGCTTGCTGATTATCTCGTTGCTAAGGGAATACCGTTTAGGGAAGGCCATCACATCGTCGGTGAATTAGTGCAGTTAGCAATTAGTAAGGGGCAAAACCTCGAGGATCTGAGCTTAGAAGAATTCCAGCAAGTCAGCGCAGTAATTGCAGAGGATGTCTACCCAGTACTAGAAATTGACGCTTGTATTGCCGCTCGTAAAGCATTAGGCGGCACCTCATTGCCACAAGTGACCAATGCCATTAAAACGGCAAAAAAAAAGCAAAAAATCCTAGTGCGTGATGCCAATTTAGATGATGTTGAAGCCATTGCCGGACTGATCCAATATTGGGCTAAAGTAGGTGAGAACCTACCGCGAGCGAAAAGTGACATGATCCATAGTATCAACGAGTTTGCGGTGACAGAGGTCGATGGCAAAGTAACAGGATGTGCATCTTTGTATATTTACGACACTGGGCTTGCTGAAATTCGCTCTTTGGGTGTAAATCCCGAGAGCGAAATAAAGGGACAAGGGCAACTTTTAGTCGAGCATTTACTGATGAAAGCCAAAAAATTGGCACTCAATCGTATTATTGTACTAACTAGAGTGCCTGGCTTCTTTATGAAACAAGGTTTTAACAATTGTACCAAAGATAGCTTGCCTGAAAAAGTGATGAAAGATTGCGAGTTGTGTTTACGCAAAGATAACTGTGATGAAATTGCGATGGATTTCATTATAAAACAAACATCTAGCTTAAGTATTCCATGTAAATTTGTGGCTTAACACCAAGCTTTTATAGAATCAAAAAGAGCGCTAACAAGCGCTCTTTCTGTATGTAAATCAACCGATTGAATTTATCTTAATAAATATTGGCATACCCTGTGCTTAATTAATCCCGATAATTTTTAGGTAGTTCATTTTTGGGAACAAGGTTCCAAGTGTAAATTTTGAGGGAAATTTCATGATAAAAACAATCTTAGCGAGAAAAAATCAAGCCAAAACAACTGGTCAAACAAAGTCACTTTCTGATAAGGTAATTCAATCTGGAAGTAAACTTGAGATGGTATCTGGCGCACGTGGAAGCTCAATTACTCCACCAGGGTCTAAAGAACCGTACTAATGATTAATGTTAATTTATGACTTTTTTGGAATGAGTATAGGAGCCCTTGTAATATGGGGCTTCTTGATGGCCACACTGCTACATCTATTTTTTTATATACTAAAAGTCCAGAAAAATTTACAGCTACTCTTTTCCTCTATCCTGTTATTTACCTCCTACTTTGTAAGTGATTTTATCATTGCTTCTGATAGCTACAATACGGCTATTCACGGAATATTCGCCTTGTTTGATCTCTTTACCTTATTAGTTCTTTTTCTAGTCGCGTATACTTTTTTTAAAGATGAAAAGCTCGAAGTTGGCGTTTTATATACTATGATAGGTTTGGCTATTAATACGGTTATGTTCTTCTCTATGTATATTGATACATATATTTATGAGAACATAACGCGCTGGTTCTTATGGTATTTATACTCATATACAGTGTTTTTTGTAGACTTTATTATGGTTACTTCTCTATTAGTTAATAAAGATTGGTTAGGTATTAAATGGGCTATGAGTAGAGTGAGAGCTAAGGTAGCTTGAAACTTTAGTCGATTTAAATTGTAATTTTTACTTATTTATCAGAGTTTTGTGTTTGTACCGCTTTTTCGTGCTTGCTGGTTATACATTGTCGAAATGTATATAACCGATTGGCTTTTAATTGTCGTTTGGCTTATTCCTAAGGACTTTCTTGGATTATACGCCATAATAAAAGAGCGGCGATGGCCACTCGTTAAAACTGATATTCCACGCTCAACGTGAGTGCTGCGTGGCTTTCGTCTTCTTCCTGAGACTTATCTTGCCATGCTTTTACGCCAATTTTAGCAAGCGCGCCAAACACACCTTGTTGGTAACCGAGCTCGAGCTGGTTTCGCTCAACGTCTAATGTGTCAAATTCAACTCGCTTCAGTTTGGCATAAGCACCAATGCCATCTGTGCTGAAGTAATCTAACGCGAAAGTGAGGTTTTTAGCGTCCAATCCCGAGCTTGCTCCAAGCCAGAGGTCGCGTTCACGGTAGTTCGCTGAATCCACGGTATTGTCTCTTGGGCAAAGCGCGAGCTTTAGCTCGTCTTTACAATCAATGCTTGTATCTGAATATTCAATAAAGCTTTTAAGGCGATAGTCTTTACCACCCCAATAACTTTCAATCCCTAGGGTGTACATTGGATTGCTTGGTAATGCACCACTGTCGTTATTGCCTGCAAGCTCACCGTATAAAGCGAGTGGTTGACTTGCTATCCGAGTGGAGTATTTGAAGTCAACGCTGGTGAGGCGTTGCGTTTGCTTTTCGCTTTCAAGGTTTTGTTGTTGATAAACAAAGTCGCTGGATGTTGTACTAAAGCCAAGCTCTAGCCCTTGAATTGGAAAAGCAGCCGCTCTAAACCCCCAAAAGTCGCCATCCTTTTTACTGGCTATATTTGGGCGTTGTTTTGCCATAATGGCCGTCACTTGCCAAGGACCAACGAAAGAGAAAAAGCTCGGTCCAATATAGTTGTTATTGGCACGACTTAAACGAACCGCCTTCATGGGGGCTGCGTTGTTTGAAAGCATCAGCGCATTTTCGTTGCTCGGGCCCCACCAGTAACTCAGTCGCTCAGCGCTGAGAGACCAATTACCAAACAACACTGCAAGGTGGCTGCCGTGGTGATTCACGTATTTTCCATCTTGGCTTTCATCTGCGTAGTTAACCGCAACTTTAGCGCTAACAGCACCACCTGTAATAACGCCATAAGTACGCAAGCCTGAACGTTCATTTTGACGTTCACCAAAGCCTGTTGAGCGCTCTTCAGCACCGTTAAAATGTGCTTTTACACTACTGTATCTTTCTCTTTTTGCTTGTTTTAGCGCATGGCGTAAATGTGCCAATGCAAAGCTTGCGGTTTCAGAGAGATTGCTGTCATCAATAGCGGCAAGGTCATTAACAATGCCGCTCCACAACAGAGGATATTGATTAACTGGGCGATTTATCACGCCTTCTGCAACCAGTAAATCTATGCTGTGTTTAAGCTCACTTTGTGACACCTCTATCCAAGGTGAAGCATGCGCATAAGTACCAACCAATACGGCTAGGGATAATAGGCACTTTTTCATCCGTGTAGTTTTTCCTCTAAAGCTTTGGCAACCAGCGGGTGAACAAATTCACTGACATTGCCTTTATGAAGTGCAACTTCTTTTACTAAAGTTGACGAGATAAATGAATTCTTTTCAGATGGCGTTAAAAATACGCTTTCCAAATCGGGATGTAAACGGCGATTCATATTGGCCAGCTGGAACTCATAGTCAAAGTCAGACACCGCGCGAATACCGCGGATCAGCACGTTGGCTTTTTGCTCTTTCGCTAAATCAACGAGTAATCCTGAAAACCCAATCACCTTTACATTTTTATGTGACTTTAAAATTTCTTCAGCCAAAGCAACACGTTGCTCTAGTGAGAAACAAGGCTGTTTATTTGGGTTATGGGCAATTGCCAAGATCACGGTATCAAACATTTTTGCTGCACGTTTGATTAAGTCTTCATGTCCATTAGTGAGGGGATCAAATGTGCCAGGGTAGAGGGCGATGACTTTCATAAGCGTAATTATGTTGAATTTTTTTGTATGGTAACAAGGTTTTTTTGAAAAAACACTGGTCAGCTTTGTCGGATCTAAGCTTATCTAGAGGTAAAATTAGTGCTATTTTTTCACATGGAGCGAGCAATAGCCTATTAACACTAGCAATAGCGCGACCACGTTATCAACAAAGATAGAGAATCGTAATGAATACCAAGGAAAAAATAATACGTACCAGCATCGCGTTATTTAATTTGCATGGAGAGCGCGCGATTACGACAAACCATATAGCGTCCAGTTTGGGGATTAGTCCTGGCAATTTGTACTATCATTTTAAAAATAAAGAAGACATCATTCGGCAAATATTCGCGCTTTATAGCGAGCATTTAAATACGCACTTTAAGCCACTGGAGCAGCACAATGAGCCGCTTGAGCAGCTAACTCAATATTTAGACTCCTTGTTCGACCTGATGTGGCGTTATCACTTTTTCTACGACAATCTGACAGACATCTTGGCTCGTGATGATGAATTGAAAAAAAACTACATTGCTTTTCAGTCACGCTTACTTGAGCAAGTAAAAGCTGTGGTAATTGGCCTAAGAGATACAGGCGTGATCACCATAGATGATGACGATGCTAAAGAGCTCGCGCATATGTTGAAAATGACCGTTAGTTTCTGGACTCCCTATGTTAAAGCCAGAAGAATGACAGGCGTCCTTGAGCAACAAGATATATACAATGGTATTGTTAAAGTTCTGATGATTTTTAAACCTTACGCGACGCCCATGAGCGCACCGAAAGTGGCACAACTTCAGCAGCATTATCAAGCACTAGCAGAGGCGAGCTTACCGAGTATTGCTTAGCCTGAAATAATTAAGCGGGCCTTTTGCCTGGCTGAGCACGGCAAAAGGCTTTGTAGAGCACAAAGGGAAAAGGTTTGTTTATTTCCTAATCGGCTCTGAGTTTGATATACTCGCGCGCCCGAACTGTCCTCGGTCAGTGTGCGCCACGATAAAGTCCGCTTAGGTCAAATCAGTGCGTCATCGCAACCGATAATCGATCTGTAGTAGAGTGACTTTTATGCTTAAATTTATCGTCAAATTACATCCCGAAATTGCTATTAAGAGCAAATCCGTCCGTAAGCGTTTTACCAAAGTATTAGAGAAAAACATCAAAATGCTGTTGGTTCGCGTTGACGAAAACGTAAAAGTTAAAAATAACTGGGACAATATCTCAGTGACGAGCGAGCTAAGTGACGAGAAAACCCGTCTTGGTCTAATTGACCACCTTAAACGCACGCCAGGTATTGTGCAGTTTATTGAGGTGCAAGAAACACAGTTCGACACGCTTGATGATATCTACCAACAAACGATTGCTTTGGTTGAGCCATTGATCAAGGGCAAAACGTTTTGCGTGCGTGTAAAGCGCCAAGGTAAGCATGAGTTTACTTCAAGCGACGTGGAGCGTTATGTTGGTGGCGGTTTAAACCAAAATGTAGAGGGTGCCAGCGTAAGGCTGAAAAAACCTGATGTGACGGTTAAAATCGAAGTCAAAGACAATAAAGCCTACATCGTTCGTCACCAGCACTTTGGTCTAGGTGGCTTCCCACTACCAACGCAAGAAGACGTGCTGTCTTTGGTTTCTGGCGGATTCGACTCGGGTGTTGCGACTTATCAAATGATGCGAAAAGGCGCGCGAACGCACTTTTTGTTCTTTAACTTAGGTGGCGCAGCCCACGAAATTGGCGTTAAGCAAGTGAGCCACTATTTGTGGAAACAATTTAGCTCTACCCACAAAGTTAAATTTATTACGATTGACTTTGAGCCGGTTGTTGCAGAAATTCTTGAAAATATCGAAAGCGGACAAATGGGCGTGGTACTAAAGCGCATGATGATGCGTGCAGGTGCTGTGGTTGCAGAGCGTTTAGGGATCCCTGCGCTGGTAACTGGTGAAAGTATTGGTCAGGTATCGAGCCAAACCTTGGCTAACCTTAACGTGATTGACCGTGTCACAGAGATGCTGATATTACGACCGCTTATTCAACACGATAAAGAAGAGATCATTCGTATTGCCAGAGCGATTGGCACCAATGAAATGGCAGAAGCAATGCCTGAATATTGTGGTGTGATCTCTCAAAAACCAACGGTAAAAGCACAGCTTCACAAGATATTAGCTGAAGAAGAAAAGTTTGACTTTGATGTATTGAATACGGTTGTAGCTAACGCGACGGTAAAAGATATTCGCGACATTGAAGCTGAAGCAAAAGAAGAGGTGAAAGAAGCGGAATCGGTAAGTGAATTACCGGACAACGCGGTGGTACTGGATATTCGTTCTCCAGAAGAGGAAGATGCAAACCCTCTAGAGCTAGATGGTGCACAAGTGATCCACTTACCTTTCTTTAGATTAGCCACTAAGTTTGGCGACTTACCACAGGACAAAGCATACTACTTGTACTGTTCGAAAGGCGTAATGAGCCAGTTACAAGCACTTATTCTGCATGAAAATGGCTATGCAAACGTCAAGGTGTACCGTCCTTAAAAAGCGTGTTAACAAGCGTTGGGTGAGACTTTAGGATTTACCCAACGTACGTCTTGTGGGGAGGCAAGAGGGCGCTTGTTATTGCTTATTTATACGACTAATATAGTCGATATAAAGACCAGTTAAGAGACTGATTTTATGACCACTAGAATATTAGCAGATGTTGCTGCGAGCATTACTGAACTAAAAGCAAACCCTATGAAAGTTGCAACAAGTGCTGACGGAGAACCTGTCGCTGTGCTTAATCGAAATGAACCTGCTTTTTATTGTGTGCCTGCAGAAGCATACGAGATAATGATGGACAGACTCGAGGACCTTGAGCTACTCGCTATTGCTAAAGAGCGTGAATCTGAAGAAAGTATCTCAATAAATATTAATGATTTATAAACTCGATTTAAAAAGAGTGCACTCAAAGAATGGAGTAAACTAGGCTCTACCCTGTAATCACAGTTCAAGAAAAAGTTAATTGAACGCCTCAAGGATCCCCATGTGCCAGCGTCGAAGCTATCTGGTGCTGACAACATGTACAAAATAAAACTACGCCAATCAGGTTACCGCCTAGTCTACAAAGTTGAAGGCGACATTATCGTTGTAACTGTGCTAGCAGTGGGAAAGCGTGAACGTAGTGATGTTTATCATAAGGCTATGAATAAAAGATGATTGAGTTTCTAAAGGAATCGCTGTGTAAATAGTTTTGTGGGGGGCGGTTTACCCGCCGAGAAGTTAAGTCTATTGTCGCGCTAGCTGCCAGCGCTTATTCACTTCCTCAAGTAACTGTTGATTAAACGGCACATCGATATTTTGCTTCGCTGCTAGCTCACAAATATACCCGCACATGGCGTCAATTTCTGTGCGTCTGTTATTCGTGATATCCTGATTCATTGAAGAGCGATTGTTTGCAGTTTGCGCCATTACGGTGTAAGCAAGCGTGACTAGCTCGCTAAGCGCTAAGTTCACGCCTGTACTTGTGGCCACAAGTTGTACTTCATTCATTAAATTAAGGATTTGGGCCGCGTATTTGGGCTGTCTTAGCTGACCATTTGCGACTTGTTCCAATGCACTTAACGGGTTAATGGCAATATTAACCGCCAGCTTTTTCCAAAGTGTTGGCATGATGTCAAACGTGGTTTGAGCATTGTCAAATGTGCTAAACAGTTGCGAGAATACGCGCTGGTAGTGGCATTCTGCTGGTGCATTTAACGGCCCAAACCAAGTTGCACCTTGTCCTGTATGGTGCACAGTGTCTGCGACTTTATAGCCAGCAATGGATGTGCTTAAGAAGTAGGCGGATTGTGTTTTTTCAAGCGCTGCTAACTCACCAGACCAATCTACCATGCCATTATGACTAAGGATTAGCGTGCCATTTTTTGAAAGTGCAGGGCGAAGCGCTCGGAGTGCTTCGATGACCTGATATGCTTTAACGGGAATGATTAGCGTATCTATACTGTTGGCAGGGAGTTCTGCAAGTGTTTTGGTGCTGCATGGGATGGTTTGTTGAATACTTGCTGTTTGATAGCGATAAGTCGCCGCGCGTTTATTTCGAGTGATCAGCGTAATTTGATGAGATTGACTAAGGTGCTGGGCGAGCAGTAATCCTATCGCCCCTTCACCTAAAATATGTATGTTAGCCATGTTTTCTGTTGCGCCAACTTGTCCAAATATAAAATAGAACAAAATAACTGACCGCACCGGCTAAATCAGCTAAAAAATCAGCGGTAGATGCTTGGCGGTACGGTAATGAATGCTGCATCCACTCAATTCCTGCACCGTACAAGGACAGTAGCACTATGTGTGTCCATACCTTTACTTTAAAAGCATGGTGAGAGATAAACGCAAGCACAAAAAATACACCAAAATGTGCCACTTTATCGATATTTGGGAACAGCTTTGGAGACAAGCTAATTTCCTTTGCGAATAGCACCGTACATATAATTAAAGAGATAATCAAAAGAGCTTTATAAACGCGCCGTGTCACAATACATCCTACTTCTGTATGACTAAGCGAGCAGTATACCATCGAAAACTGTCCATTGGGTGAACATCCTAATACGCTGTTTAAAAACTTAAAGTAACTCAAATTAGGCATAAACTGCTATAATCGAGCCAAAATGACTTTAGGAGAGAAGCATGCCTTCATTTGATATTGTATCTGAAATTGATATGACAGAAGCAAAAAATACCGTAGACAACGCGGTTCGCGAGCTTGATACGCGGTTTGATTTTCGTGGCGTAGATGCATCAATCGAGCTTAACGGTGAAATGATCAACCTTAAAGCGGAAGCAGAACAGCAAGTTATGCAGTTGTTTGATATGTTAGTGGGTAAAGCGGCAAAGCGTGGCCTTGATGTGGCAAGCTTCGAGCTAAAAGACATTGAACGCTCAGGCAAATACGTATCGCGCAAGGTGGCGTTAAAACAAGGCATCGACAAAGAGATGGCGAAAAAACTGGTTAAGCTTATTAAAGACTCAAAAGTTAAAGTTCAAGCATCAATTCAAGGCGATACGGTGCGTGTAACGGGTAAAAAGCGTGACGATTTGCAAGAAACGATGCAATTGGTTCGTACCGGTGAGCTTGGCCAACCATTTCAATTCAAAAACTTCCGCGACTAATTACGCTTTACTTCATTCCAAAAGTGCATAGATTGCACTTTTGGATTTCTAGACGTCCATTGACAATCATTCCGAAACCCAAGACAATAGCCTCGCATTTTCAAGGTGCTGTACACAACCTAGTGTGGTTGCTAAGTGTATAGATAATCGGGAAACTGGTGCGAACACAAGGGAACATCTAATTGCGTGAATCAATAATAAATTGAGTAAGACAGTTTATTACACATGATTAGCTTGGATCGGTTCTATGCCAGCGCTGCCCCCGCAACGGTAGAGTGAACTGCTAATCTGCAGATTTACTGAGCCCGGAGACCGGCCTTGAAACAGTCACTTTGTGTTCTTGTACGGTGGGTACAAGTTAGGGGAAACCATGTTAAATAAAACTGCTCTAAGCGCGGCGATAGCGACGGCGCTCTCTTTTTCAGCATTTGCGGATCAAAATGTTGAACATATCACTGTTACTGCTAATAAATTTGAACAATCTCTAGAAAGCGCATTGTCTGCCATTACGGTTATAGGTCGCGCTGAAATTGAAAAAAGCAATGTTCAAGATGTCGTATCGCTACTCGATAATGTCGCTGGTATTCAAGCTGTTAGAAACGGTGGCTTTGGCCAAAGCGTGAGTTTATTCCTACGCGGTAATGACGCTAAGCATACGCTAGTGTTAATCGATGGGGTTCGAGTGACGGATGCAAACTCCGGTGACAATTCGCTCACTAATTTACCACTTAATAGCATCGAAAGAATTGAGATCATTCGTGGTGCCAAAGCTGCGATTTATGGTTCAGATGCCATTGCTGGCGTGATTAACATTATTAGTCGCGAAGGGAATAACAATACTATCGCGTTTACGACTGGGAGTAACAATTACTCCAAGACCGAAGCGACGGTAAATTACAAAAAAGACAAGTTTAGTATTGCAGCTAATGCGGGTTACACTCATACCGATGGCTATGATGTGATTGAGAAAGACCCTGAAGCTGCAATCACAAAAAACCATGACCGTGATGGATATTATAACGGTAATGCCGGTTTAAATGTGCAGTATGGTGATGAAGAAAGTGGCATTTTTAGCTTACGTTCACAGTACAGTGAGGGTGAGGGGGAGTATGACTCTTTTGGTAGTGATGCTTACCGTTTCCATAACTACACCAATAAGTTGGCGTGGAAAAGACGTACTGATAAGTTTAGCCAAAGTGCGTCATACAGCTTAGGTAAGGAACAAAATGTTCAAATCGGTAATAGTGCTGACGATAACGCTTATGTCACCAAACGCAGTCAATTTGAATATCAGTCGCAATATAGTTTAACTGAAGCTTTGATCTTCACTGGTAACTTTACCTTTCTAAATGAAGATGTTGGTGATTCTACCGCCTCTTTTTCAGAGCCTGAGCGTGATAATTTATCTTTAGCACTCGGTGGGTTTTACAACGATGAAAATTGGCTGGCAGAGGTTGTACTGAGAACGGATGATTATGATTTTCATGGTCGTGCAAACACCTACACGGTTGCTGTAGGCAAGCAACTCATGGATGGCCTAAGTGTTAAGTTGAATCATGGTACTGCCTTTAGAGCACCTTCTTTATCACAGGCGTTTGTGATTGATAGTCCTTACTATTTACCTAACCCAAATATTAAGCCAGAAGAAGCTACTAATAACGAAATTATTGTTACATGGAGCGGCGAGAACTTCCGTGTGGAAGCTGCGGTATACGATAACCGTATTACCGATAAAATCGTTAATCAGCAAAATGATAAATGGAAATATGTCCCTTACAATGTTCAGCGCGCTGACTTTGAAGGTGCTGATCTTTCTGTTGAAATTGAAGACAACTTTGGTATCGAGCATACAGTAAATGCGAGCTATGTGAGTGCTAAAGACGCTGATACCGATAAGCAATTACAGCGCAGAGCGAGACGTACCTTAACTTATTCAGTCAGTAAAGAGTGGGAAAATGTCGACGCAACACTGACCTTAGTCCATAGAGGTAATCGCGACGATAAAGTATGGGGAGCTGAAGGTGCATATACAGTGACTTTACCGTCATATACGCTGTTTAACTTAGCTGCTAACTATACGTTTTTCGACGGATTCAAGTTAAATGGCCGTATTGAAAACTTAACCGATAAGCGTTATTTCAATGCCACAGCGGGCGAAGCAAAAGATGGCTCTTTACTGGGCTATAAGCCACTAGGTAGACAAGCCTACGTTGGTGTGAGCTACAGCTTCTAATACGTTGAAAGCTTTTCAATACCCAGAGTGATCCATCGTGAGTAATGGATCACTTTTCTTATTTATCATTTAGTTGCATTACATTTGTAACAGGTGTTCTGCCTTACGTGTAGTTGATAATAGATTTGATTTGTATTATTACTACCTTAAGGAAAAGAACATGAAGTCACTATTATTTGGGTTACTCACGCTTGGGATTGTCACATCAGCGCAAGCTTCGCTACCTGAAAACCAGCTTGAACCTCAATTTTCAACACAATCAATGACGGGCGATTTCGCTTGGTTTAACGCGCCATCGCAAACCTGTAGTCGGATCCGCAGCATGATGTACTATCGTCACCCCGGCAACGATCACCTAACGCCTATATCTGTGCCTGTGATTTATACCGGTGGCGAGTGTTGGTCTACTGGCAGGACAACATCTAGCCAAGGTCCACAGGAAATGTATACGCAGGTTTCAGATATTATTCATCAGCAATTTTCGAATGTGGAACATAACTACAAAGAGTTGACGACCGATATCGTCAACAATATTGCCGCACAATCTAGTTCAAATAAAGTGAGCCACACGACTAGCCTCTACGGCACTATGCATATGAAAATCGCAGGTAGAGTTGATGCGCAAAATAAAGTACCGGTGTTGATCGATGGTTTCGATTTGAAGTCTTACGCTAAGTTCCGTAAGAAGCAGCTTGGGATGAATATTTATATCCATGTCTATATTAACAACGAAAATGTCACCATCAAAGGTAAGTATGATGTACGTACCCAGCAGCTTGAGTTAGATCCTTTAATTTCTAGCTTTAAGCCTGTGGTGACGACAAAAGTAGAGCTGCCGTGGATCCTCGATTTGATAGATACCTTGACTCCGGGGATTTTTGACAAGCTTTATACAGAATTTAGCCGTGTTGTGATTGATGTGTTTGAATTCTTAGGTGTGGATATGAGCGAAGATATTCCGCAGGTCATTAAACACAATGCCCAGTTAATCAATTCAGGTGTTGTTCCGCTTAAAGGCTTAGATACCTTAAGACCTGGTGATACTGCGAATTTAGAAATGGAAGTAACGCGTGGGCATTTGCGGATTAAAGATGGCCGCACTAGTTTTTATGTATTTGCTATACCTATGTTGCCGTAAGGCGTAAGCCGAACGCAATCTATTGCGTTCGGCACACAAGTTTAGTGCTTTAAATTTGCCGCAAAATAGCTTTCAAATTTTGCAATTTTAGGGGCAATCATCACACTGCAATAGCCTTGATTTGGGTTTTCAGTGTGATAATCTTGGTGATAGTGCTCAGCAGGATAAAATTCAGGCGCTGGGCTAACCTCAGTCACTATTTTTTCACTCAACTGATTTTGAAGCTGCGCAATACAATCTTGAGTTTGCTGCTGTTGCTGCTGGTCATGATAAAACACTACACTGCGGTACTGAGTACCAATGTCATTGCCTTGGCGATTCAACTGCGTTGGGTCATGCAGGGTAAAAAACATATTAAGCAAAGTATCAAAGTTGACAATATCGGCATCAAATTGCAGTTGGACTACCTCAGCATGACCACTGTCTCCCCGACATATCATTTGATAGGTGGGATTATCTGTGTGGCCACCTGCGTAACCTGACTGCACTGACTCAACACCATTGACGCGGCGAAATGCCGCATCAATACACCAAAAACAACCACCACCAAAAGTTGCGGTTTGTAAAGTTGCCATTATACCTCCTGCTCAGGATGTTGTTTCGACTGCTCCTCAAGACGTTTTGTCGTCTCTTCTGGAGATTGCGTCTGCTTAGCTAGTAAAGTATAGGCGGTTGGGATAACAAACAAGGTTAAAATGGTGGCAACACTGACACCGGCAAAAATCACGACACCGATCACCATGCGGCTTTCGAACCCAGGGCCTGTTGCAAACACAAGCGGGATAGAGCTCATCACGGTTGTTAGCGAGGTCATAATAATAGGTCTTAATCGCTGCGCAGCAGCATCAACAATGGCTTGTTCGAAGGCAATGCCTTTGTCACGCAATTGGTTAGCAAATTCCACGATTAAGATACCGTTTTTGGCGCTAAGGCCAATCAACATGACAATACCAATTTGGCTATAAATGTTTAGCGTGCTGTCGGTGATAAATAATCCATACATCGCACCGACTAAGCCCAGCGGTACGGTGAGCATGATAACCAGTGGATGGACAAAGCTTTCAAACTGTGCGGCTAATACTAAGAAAGTAACGGTGAGCGCCAGAATAAATACATAGGTCATCGCTGATGCACCTTCATAAAACAGCTGTGACTCGCCTTTGTAGTCGATGGCACCGTCGATATCATTCTCTTCGGCGGCAACTTTATTTAAAAAGTCGAGCGCTTGCTCCAGTGTATAGTCGCCAGCGAGGTTTGCCGTGATAGTGATTGCGCGCATACGGTTGTAGCGGTTTAATCGAGAAGCTGTGGCTTCTTCTTTTATGGTGATCAAACTGTCTAACGGCACGAGCTCATCGCTACGAGATTTCACATAAATATCAGAAATATTATCTGGGGCAGAGAAGTCGGCTTTGGTGCCTTTTAAGATCACATCGTATTCTTCACCGCGGTCAATAAAGGTGGTAACACGACGTTGTCCCAGCATGGTTTCTAGCGTTTGGCCGATGGCACTTACCGACACGCCTAAATCTGCGGCTTTGGTTTTATCAATGCTTATCAAAAACTGTGGGAAGGTTTCTTTGTAATCGTGATCGAGGCGAACCAGTCCTTTATTTTCTCGTGCGCGTTCTAGGATGCGATCACGCCATGCGGCCAATTCGTCATAGTCGTTGCCTTGTAGTACAAACTCAATGGGGCGTGAGTTACCGCCGCCGCCAATACCACGGCGCATAATAGCAAAGGCGCGAATATCTGTAACATCTTGCATTTTACCGCTGATCTCATCCATGACTTCCCAAGTAGAGCGTTTTCGCTCATCCCAGTCTGGCATGCCGATAATAGCAACACCGCCTTGACCACCCCAACCAGGTACCCGAATAAGCACGCGGCTAAGTTCCTCTGAGTCTACATAAGGAAGTAGGCGCTCTTCAATTTTTGCCATATTTTGCGAGTTGTTTTCGTAGCTTGCCCCTTCAGGACCATTCATCATAACGAAGAAAGTACCGCGGTCTTCTTTTGGTGTCAGTTCAGACGGGATCTGTTTAAACAGGCTGTAGCTGGTAAAACCCGCTAGTGCCAACATCACGATCAGGCTGTATTTGCGCGATAAGTTGTCTTGTAAAACACGGCGATACCCTTGTTCTAGTCGAGTAAATTGACGGTCCATCCACTGACTAAAGCGGTTTTCTTTATTACTAGGTTTTAATACTTTGGAGCAAAGGGCTGGAGACAAGGTCAACGCGGTAATACTGGAGAACAGCACCGCAGCACTTACTGCAAAGGCAAACTCGGTAAATAGGGCACCAATACGACCATCCATAAAGACCAAAGGAATAAATACGGCAACCAAAACCAGGGTTGTGGCAATGATGGCAAAGCCTACTTCACGTGCGCCACGGTATGCCGCCAGTAACTTGGGTTCGCCAAGCTCGATACGGCGATAGATATTTTCCAGCATCACAATGGCGTCATCGACCACAAGGCCGATGGCAAGCACAAGTGCAAGAAGCGTCAGCAAGTTGATAGAATACCCCATGGCCAGCAAGAACATAAAGGTTGCAACTAAGGCTACCGGCACGGTAACAGCAGGGATCAGCGTAGCGCGGATATTGCCAAGGAAGATGTAGATAACGAGTACCACCAACGCCATGGCAATCGCAAGTGTGCTGTATACTTCAGCAATGGACTCACGAATAAAAATAGAAGAATCGTAGCTGTCTTCTATGGTGGTGCCTTGAGGCAGGTTGCGTTTTATTTTTTCAAGCTCTTTACGGGCGTTGTCGACCACTTCTAGCGTATTGGCTTTGGCTTGCTTTACAACGCCAAGGCCAATCATATTTTTACCATTACCACGGAAGGTACTTTCGTCGTCAGCGGCTTCAAGTACCACCTGCGCGACTTCACCAAGTCGCACCAAATAGCCTTGTTCGCCACGCTTAATCACTAGGTTGTCAAAGTCTTCTTGAGTCTTATAGCTTCTGGCAATACGAACAGAGAAATCACGGTCTACGGATTCTATTTCGCCAGCGGGTAATTCTACGTTTTCTCTGCGTAGCACTTGTTCAATATCACTGCTTGTGACTCCACGAGCGGCCATCGCCTTTCGGTCTAGCCAAATCTTCATGGCGTATTGACGTTCACCGCCAATACGTACATTCGATACGCCATCAACAACCGCCAGACGGTCAACGATAAAGCGCTGGGCGTAGTCTGAAAGCTGCAAGGTATCCATGGTTTCGCTGTTGAGTACAAACCAAGCGATAGGGCTTTCGTCGCTGTTTGATTTCGATACTTCAGGCGGCCTAACTTGCTCTGGCAACCTATCCAGCGCTCGAGAAACGCGCTCACGCACATCATTTGCAGCAGCGTCGATGTCGCGATCGATATTAAATTCGATAGTGATATTGGAACTACCATTGCGGCTACTGGAATTTATGCTTTTGATCCCTTCGATCCCCGAAATCCGGTTTTCTAATACTTGGGTGATCTTGGTTTCTACTACTTCCGCTGATGCGCCTGTGTAGTTAGTGCTTACACTGACTATTGGGGTTTCAATATCAGGATATTCGCGCAGCGGTAGCATAGTAAATGCCACTAAGCCAAAGGTCAGCAGCAGTAAGTTAATAACGATCGCGAAGATCGGGCGCTTTACCGCCGTATCAGTGATTCTCACGTCGCCTTACCCCTTTATTTCAACTTTTGAGCCTGAGCGGATCTTCAGGGTGCCTTCCGTGATCACCTGTTGTCCCTCTGTAAGCCCCTCATCGATAGCTACCCAGCCGCTAAAGCGAGTTTGCAGGTGCACTTCACGTTGTTGCGCTTTACCTTGGTCGTCAATGACAAATACAAAATGCTTATCTTGTCTTGGTATGATGCTTTTTTCTGGCACCACAAGGGCTTGTAATCGAGCCAGTTCCAATCCCATGTGTAGTAGCATACCTGGGCGGAGTTTATGGTCTAGATTGGTGAAACTTGCTGTCACTCGTACCGAGCGCGTTTGTTCATTAATACGCGGGTCAATATGGGAGACCTTACCGGTAAATAGTTGCTCTGGGTAAGCTTCACTTTGTGCATTCACTTGCATACCAAGCTGTAGTTGCGCTAGGTATTTTTCTGGTACCTGAAAATCCACTTTGATGATGCTAATGTCATCGAGTGTGGTGATCACAGTATTGTTGTTTACGAAGCTACCGATAGAGATATTTCGAGTACCCAATAATCCATCGAATGGCGCATAAATGGTCATCTCGGCGAGTTTTGTTTTGGTGGCTTCCAATTGTGCCGTTAAGGTGTCAACCTTTGCTGATTGTGCTTCTAATTGAGAGCGAGCCGCCGATTGGGTTTTTGCGAGGTCTTTAAGGCGGTTTAGTTGTCTAATTTCTTCCTTTAGCGTCACTTTCAGCGCTTCGATATCGAGCTTCTCTTCGGCATCACGCAACTGGACTAGCTTGTCACCTTTTTTTACTACGTCTCCGTCATCGAAAAAGAGGGCTGCCACATAGTCGCTTTGGGCGCTACTCACGTTGATTGCTTGATTTGCTCTGGCGGAACCAATAGAGTGAACAGCAATAATACGCTCCTCTTTAGTTACGGTATGAGCTTGAACGGAGGTTACGGGTGCTGAGTTGCCACTCATTTTGCCTTCCGAGGCTGGTAAATATAAATAGCCGCTGATGACGACTAGCACTACAATGATAAAAGGAAACAGTGCTTTTCCTGATTGATGACGCATAAAAGTGACCCAGATTATAATTTGTCTCTAGTTTACAAAATTAAAGGCTAACAAAGTCGACGGCATATCCTGTAAATTTGTGCATTAAACGAAAATGTAATTCAATTTAAGTGTTTGTACCTAAATTAAATATTATGAAACGCAGCCATTCATGTAAACGATGCATCACAATACGTAAATTAGTCGCATGGGCGATCATCATGTATATCTTTTATGCCTGGTATACCCATGCTTGAAGCAAAACTACGTGCAACCGCTGATCGCAATGGCGTTGAATTTATGCTGGTTGGCGCAATTGGTTTGATTGTTATCATGCTTTTTGTCAATTTGCGTGGTACTGCTATTACTATTGTAGAAATATTTCTTGCCAGCGCCATGTTAGTGGCTATTTTTGTTGGCTTTCTCAAAAGTCAGCAACCATATTTTAGTTTATACTTTACAGAACAAGAGTTTAGGTATGTGCATAAATATGGAGCTTGGCCGCTATCCATTGTAAACTTCCACTCCAGCGGCATTCCCAAAGTTCAACAAGGTGTTGAAACACTTGAGTTAAATGCAGTTGGTATTAAACTTAATGATATTGATGCGTTTTTATTAAATTTAACACCTCGACTTGCGGGTAAATTATTGATCGAGCAGCGGCATATTTTTTTACAAGCTGTTAAAATGCATTGCGAAAATGGCAACTGCCCATCTGAATGGTTGATAGAAGAAACCGTTTTTCGCTCCAAGGCGGGAAAAGAATATACTGGTTTAATGGCAATGTTTGCAAACCGGATGGATAATTTAAAGACAGTGACGGGATATGATTTATTGATCCCCGCGACTGCCTTAGACAGGGATATTTGGCAATTTTCAGTCATGTTAAACCGCTGGAAACTTAACCCTAAAGAGGTGGTAAAAGCATTGTTAGAAGAACAAACCACCTACTGAAGATGTAACAGGATACACCAATATGAGCTTAGAAACGGCCTATATTAAAAGTGGGCGTAATACCATTATTCACAAAGAGAAGAAGTTAGATCTTGTGATTGTAAATGGTGAAGCACACCCAAAAATCAAGGTGACTGCAAACGGCTTGGTGCCTTTTAAGGAAGAGCTGCCGAGAAATCGAAGAGAGGCTAAAGAGCGTTATTTAGAAGTCGTCCACGTTTCGAGTATTGATGTGTTTGGTGAAGTGAAACGGTTGTTGTTTATTCAGGCTTTAGATGGTCGAGAATACAAAGTAGATTATAGTAAAGTTGGCACTAAGTTGTTTGTGCGGATACATCAAGAAAGTTATCTATAGTTCATAAGGAAGAATATGAATGCATTCAAGGGAAGTTGGGTTGTACTTGCGCTAATATTAACAGGTTGTGGTGGAGGCTCTGGGAGTGATGAACCGAGTCAAGTCAGTGCGTCGGTTAATGCGGGTGCTGATATCCAAGTGACCGAAAAAACAGAAGTCACCTTGAATGCTCAAGCATCACCTGCTGGCGGCACCTTTAACTGGCAGGTTATCTCTGGTGCAAACGTCAGTGAATTTCCAATTACGGAGCAACAAGCCGCTTTTGTTGCACCGGATATCAAAGCCGATGTCAATTTACTTATTCAGGTTGACTATGTTGCGCCTGATGGCAGTCTTGCAAGCGACCAAGTGACGGTTGCTATCAAATCTAACAACCAATTACCTATACCAAGTATCAGCCAAACTGCACCGGAAACACTACCAGCCAAATATAAAGATACTATTGTCCTCAGTGGCGCAGGCTCCTCCGATCCAGACGAAAATGGCCAAGTGGTTGCTTATCAATGGCAACAAGTGAGTGGTCCCACAACAATACAGCCAATTGGTTTGAATACAGCTACTTTATCTTTTGTCCACCCATTATTGGCTACCTCTCAGGCGTCAATCTGGCAGTTGACGGTTACCGATGATGAAGGCGGACAAGCCAGTACCCAGTTTACCCTCGGGCTACTTGAGAATTCGGATGTAGTAGTGGCGGATGCTGGGAGCGACCAGCAAGTGCAAGAGTTTGATGAGGTCACGCTTGATGGTTCAAACAGTGATACGGTATCTGGTCAGAAACAGTGTGTATGGCGGCAAGTGACGTCTGGCACTCAGGTAGCATTAAGTTCTGTTACCGGGTGTTCAACAACTTTTAACGCACCAGATCAAAATATTTTGTCGCAAGTGGAATTTGAGCTGACCGTTACTGACTCACAAAACCGTTCAGCTACCGACACCGTGCGCATTGATATAGAGAAAAAGCCATTAGGTAAACTAAACGACAGTGGCCAAACCGCGTGTTTTAACAATACGGATGTGATCACCTGTAGTATGACGCAGTTTACGGCTCAAGATGCACAGCGTGGGCGTGATAATTTTGCCACTCAGGTGGCGAAAGAAGGCAGTGGTCGAGCAGGTTTTGACTTTACCAAACTAAATCGCTTTGCGGATGAACTGCCTGATGACGCTACCGACTTTGCTTGCGTTCGTGATAACGTCACGGGACTTATTTGGGAAGTAAAAGAAGCGAGTTCGGGTACATTACCAAACACTTCTTCTCGCAACGCACAAAATAGTTATACCTGGTATGTTGAGGTAGATGGAGCGATTGCCGAGGGGAGTGTGCAGGCCGCAGCAAATACAACCTGCCCGCAGGATAGTCACTGTGGTATTCAAGCTTTGATTGATGAAGTAAATAACCCTGCCGTTGGAGAGCAAAGTTACTGTGGTGGTAACAATTGGCGTTTACCAACTTATATGGAACTACTTGGACTACTAGATTACGGCAGTGCAGGTACTGCGGTGATAGATGAAGCGCTTTTCCCTAACTTACCTAGCACAACAACACTTGGTCATCGCTATTACTGGACCTTGCAGTCGAGTTTAGATGGTACCGGTGGCACGCTGAGAAGGGCTTATGTTATCGACATGGATACGGGCAATGATTTTGCAGTAGAAAAGTCTAGCAGCGCATTTGTTAGGTTGGTTAGGAATCCTTAGGGAGCGTGGTATGAAAATTATTACAACTATACTATTTACTTTGTCATTCACGGCTGTTTGCCAAGCGCAAACTTGCGTTGGTACTGGCTCCAATACCAGCCGTTATACGATAAATAGCAACGGTACAGTGCTGGATAGCCAAACGGGATTAATGTGGCAGCGCTGCAACTTTGGGCAAAGTTACAACGCGACTTCTCAAAGCTGTGAAGACAATGCTCAGCAACTTACTTGGCAGCAGGCATTGGTGGTTGCCAACGAAGACCAATTTGCAGGGTTTACAGACTGGCAAGTACCTAACGTTAAAGAGCTTGCCAGTATTGTGTATCACGAGTGTGTGACTCCAGCGATAAACATAACGGTATTTCCAACGACCAAAAGTAATAATTACTGGTCTGCGACGACCCAGACTAGTCAACCTCAGTTTGCTTGGGTGTATCAGTTTGCTGATGGTAAAAATAATCCAACCATTAAAACTGCGGATGCCTTTGTCAGGTTAGTGAGATACTATCAATAGCCCTTAGTTAGTAGTATTGCTACTGCCTTTAATGCTGACGGGTATGGATCTCTAATATTGCCAGTAAGACATAGCTTGTTACTTTCATCCGTCTAAAATGGCTTTGGGATTGTTTGATCTTTTGGTACTCTCCTGAAGCACCCCTTTCCCGTCTTACGTTCTGCACACAGGAGGCCATATGAATCGATTACTCAGCGCGATAGCCTTGTCTTGTGCCGTATTGGCGTCTTCCGTACATGCAAAAAATAAGTGCGATGTTGAACTTGGGCATGGTCTTATCATCACCGACAACGAAATTCGTATCGTTGATGATGGTCAGACTCGAATCCAAATCAACAATGATAGTCAGCTCTTTATTCTAGGTCGCTGGATTGAGTTAGATCCGGAAGGGGAGAGAGTTGTGCGCGAGTACTCTTTAGGAATACGGGATACCGTTCCTGAGCTGGTAAATCTGGCAACCGATGGCGTCAACCTCGGATTGAGTGCGATTGAGCAGGTGGTTGAGGGGATGTCCGACAAAGAGCCCGAAGTGCTCAAAACGCAGTTGCAATACGTTGAACGTGCGCTGATGGATAAGTTTAAGCGTGGAGATGATTTCTTTTTTATCGCACCACAGTCACTTTCTAAAATTGATGATTTTTTTACTAAAGAGATCAGCCAAAAAATTCACTCTGCTGTTCATGGTTCGTTGGGCTCTATTTTAGTCTCTTTGGGGGATGCATTTAAATCTCGCGAAGGGAATATCGAAGATCGCATCAACGATATGGGGCAACGCATGGAGATTATTTCGAAAGAGATAGATAAATCGCTGCAGAAAAAGGCCCATCAATTAGAAGAAAAAGCGGCAGAATATTGCGAGTGCTTAAACACCTTAGATCAAACGGAAGAAAAACTACAGCGCATAGTACCTGAGCTAGTTGCTTACGATCTCGTCCAGATCCGCTCATAATCCATAGCAACTTTTGGCATTGTCTCGGCTGAGTTTATGCCAAGTTGACGATATGCCTATCACGTCTAAATAATCCTGCCATATTTGCCAATAGCTTTTTTGCATAAGAGAAACCGGATAATTCGAACCTAGCATTAGGCTCTCTTCTCCCGCATGTGTGATTAAGTGAGTAAGCCACTCAGAGAGTGGGAGTGGGTTTGCTAACATTTCGTGGCCAGAGCACTTGATCATGACATTGTTAAGCGCTCCAATGCGCCTTAATATATCTGTACAAGGGCTGTTAGCGTCAATAAACCCTGCATGGTTAAATACGATTTTAAGGTCAGCTTTTTGTTCTGCAAGTTGTAATAAAAGGTCGACTTTTTCGCTTTGTTTAAATTCTAATTGCGCCTCAAAATGTAGTCTGTGCTCGGCAAGACTGGTGAGATTTTTGAGCACGAAAGGCGCGGATAAACGTTGGCTGTCACTGCCTTCGGTGATGTCTCTTATCGCCACGAGATGAGGATGTGCTAACTGTGCTATGGCTGCACTAAATTGCTCAGGCGTTGCGTTAATAGGGGCGTAACCGACGGCTTTAAAAGGAAAGCTGCATAGTTCCTGATTTAACCAATGTAATTCGTTGATGGGATTGTGATTATCAAAACCGGCTTCCACATGCACCAAGGCTTCGAGTGTAAACTGTGCATGTTGGGGAAGACTAGTAAGGGTATGATTCTGCCTTATTTTTTCCAGATTAGGCCAAGCGGGCGGGTTGTGTTTGAGCCAAGAATATTGTCCTAACGCTAAATCGAAAAAGTGTAGGTGGCTATCAATAACTCTCAGACTCATCACGCATTCCTTTTTTACTGTGCAGTATAACCGCCATCAATGCTTTGTAGGCTACCTGTGATAAAGCTCGCATCCTCACTTAGCAAGAAAGCAACCAGCGCTGCAACCTCTTGCGGTTGCCCTAATCGACCCAATGGCTGCAACTGGGCTTCTTCTGCAACGATTTCTGCTTTATCAGCGCCGCTGCGCGCGCAGTAACTATCAATGGCATGATGGAATAACGGAGTTTCAATTGTGCCAGGGCAGACTGCATTCGCGCGAATGTTAAATTTGGCGTAATCCAATGCTGTGGTTTTCGCCATCGAAGCAAGTGCACATTTAGACAGGTTATAAGCGAAGGAGTTAGGTTTACCAATAACCGCCTGATCCGAAGACATCAATACGATGCTACCGCTACCTTGTGACTTCATGCTTGGTAATACGGCTTGAATGGCAGCGTAAGCGCCTTTCACATTCAATGCAAAAAGGGCGTCAAATGTGGCTTCATCGGTATCTTCGATTGTAGCACTCAGATGTTTCCCCGCGTTTGAAACAAGCGCATCTATTTTCCCTGTTTCTGCGACTATATCTGCAATTGTTGCTTTTACATCGGCGACTTTACTGACGTCACAATGGCGAAAAATCCCTTGTTCACTGGGCTGAATATCGAGGTTATAAACGGTGTATTGTTGCGATAGCAGCTTGTTGACAATGGCGGCGCCAATGCCAAAGCTGCCACCGGTAACGATGGCAACTTGGTTCATCATTAGTGTCCGCAGCCGCCAGCAGCGTGTACGTGACCGTGTGAAATTTCTTCTGCAGTTGCTTCGCGTACAGAAAGGATCTCAACATCAAACGTTAATGTTTTGCCTGCGAATGGGTGGTTTAAGTCGCAATCCGCATTAAAGCGTCCTACTTTTACTACCTTAACCTGATGACGACCTTGGTTTGAATCGACAATAGCAGTCATGCCTGGCTTCCAAACTTTGCTGTCACCAAGACCTTGAAGGTGCTTAATAGGAATGCGCTGCACTAGACCTTCTTGATATTCGCCATAAGCTTGCTCTGGCGTTAAGGTTACCGTAAAGCTATCACCACCGGTTTTACCTTCAAGTTCACTTTCAAGACCTGGTAGCATGCCTTCAGTACCGTGCAGGTAGTTTAGTGGCTCGCCTTCTTTGCTTGATTCGATTTGGCTGTCACCTTCGTGAAGTGTGTAGTGAAACTCTACCACTGTGTTCTTTGCAATTTGCATAAGTAAACCTTAAATAAATAGTGTTCGGTGACGCCATTTAGCATCCACCTGTAAAGCGTGTAGTTTACGTGAGTGCGCTTCTTGGACGCAAGTCTATCCCTTTAATTTGGGCTCTCACTTTGCTTTGGCTTGCCATGGCGCAGTATTGATTGGAGCGCTTCAATGCTAGAGATTGAGGAGCTAGCTGGTTGAGTCTTATTGCTTTTTGGTGCAGCAGGAGCTGGTAAAAACACCATTAACACTTTGCCAGGTTTTAATAGACTCTGCGCCGTGAGTGAATTCCAATTTAATAAATCTTTTACCGCGACCTTGTAGTGACGGCTGATAGTCCACAATGACTCGCCTTGTTTTATGGTGTGGTGATGTTCCACTTGAGGTATGGGCTTGGCTTTTATTTCTTTAATATAAGGGCTTACGTCATAGTCGATGAGTAAGTCTAACTGCTCATTACTCTCGGAAACTAATAGCTTTTCGCCAACTCGGATCAAATCAGAGCGCTTATTGTTCAGCGTTTTTAGTGCACTAACACTCATCCCCGCATTTAATGCGATGCGGTAGAGTGTGTCGTTAGCTTTGACAGTGTAGCCTTGGCTGAAGTTTTCCCTGAAAAATGCACTTTCCAATAATGCTTGCTCGGATAATGGCAATAACACTTTGTGTGGACCGTTTGGAGAGCTTCTATGTTTTAAGATCCCTTGATTGAGTGCGTATAGTTGACGCTTTTTGATACCACTGAGTTTTGCCAGTTGATTGACGTCAAATTGCTGTCCAATATCAAGTATCGACGTAGTGGCCTTGTTGGGCAAACTTGGTATCTTAAAACCCTTGGGTGAGGTTTTTAGTAAGTGGCTGAGCGCTAAGAGTTTGGGCACGTAGTCTGCGGTTTCTTTTGGTAATGTTAAGTGCCAAAAGTGGGTCGACTTTCCTGCTTTTTTATTCTTTGCGATGGCTTTTTTGACACGCCCTTCACCTGTGTTGTAGGCCGCAAGCGCGTGTAGCCAGTCGCCATCAAAGCGTTCATGCAAATACAGCAAATAATCAAGCGCGGCGTCAGTCGATGCTAACACATCCTGTCGACCGTCATACCATTCGTCTTTCTTGATGCCGAAATGGTAGGCAGTGGCATCCACTAACTGCCAAACTCCAACAGCATTTTGTTGCGATTTGGCCTTTGGTCTAAAGTCACTTTCGACAAAAGGAAGTAATGCGATTTCAATAGGAAGGCCTTTGCGTTCTACCTTTTTTACTACGTGATAAAAATAGGGAGCGGCGCGCTTATTTACCACATTGAGATAATTAGGCTGTGATAAATACCATTTTATGCGCTTATCAAGCCTTGGGTGAGATGCAGTATTAAAACTGAGCTTTTGGCGTATGTGTTGCCATAAATCATCGTCTCTGAGGGGGGCTTTAACGGTAGTGGCTTTGAGTGGTTTTACCTCAACTATAGCTGGAGGCATGACTGGCTTTTCTACGGGCACTTGTGTGAGAGCTGACAAAATGGCTTGCCTACTCACCTGTGGACTGCTACTGCTTTTACACCCAGAGAGCATGGTTAATAATATTAACCCGCTTAGCTGTATTAATACTCTGTTCATCCTTTAACTATACCGAGAGGTTAAGTTTTATTCAAAATTTCTTTGCTGCTGAAAGTGTTGCCACTGTAATAACGCGCGTTGCTGCATGTGTTTATTTGGATATAGAATGCTTATCTTTTCAACCACTTGTTGACTATCTTGTAACGCTAATAAAGCCAAAAATTGTGCTGGAGTGCTCAGCATTTCAGGACGATAGGGTTTTCCTGTTGCAGGTAATATCCAATCAAGTGCATAGCGATTAAAGCGAGCAATAGTTTGCTGCCACTGTGTAGTATGCGGTAAATGCGCAAGTGGGATCTGATCCACGCTATAACCTGCTATCAAGCCTTGATATTTTGGCAGATAAACACTGATGTCATGACCGCTAAAGCCCGTGACTTGAGTAAGCTCAACCACTACACCTCCTAGCTCCACGGTTTTAGGCGCGTTATCAATGGCTTTACTTGATGGCGCTTGTGTGGCGAGCTTGGACCACGTTGCAATCCTACTTTTTGCCAGTGCAAGTTTGGCTTGCCACTTCGTTCGTTCACTTGGTTCTAGAGACGCGATACGATTTTCACTAAGCATGACGCTTTGGTTAAAAAGCTCAAGCTGTGCGTGAAAGGCAGTCGTCAATGCGTTGGCTGATGTTGCCGTTGGGCTTAGCCATTGTAAATTTGGATAAGCATGCTTGAGTAGCACTATGCTGGTGTCTTGTTTGATATCGGCATGCAAAGAGATTACGTAACAAAGCGGAACGGTGAGGCGCTTTTCTAATTCGTGGATCAAGGCCTCTGTGGTGACAAGATCGCCATGTATGGATGCCAACAGTGCACACTGTTTGCCGATAACTAAAGCTTGATTGGGCTGTAAAGCGCTATCTTTTCCTTTGATAAAATAAACCGCGTCATTGACTTTATGGAACTGATTAGCATTGGCGGCAGTACTTTGAAAACTCGCCGCCAATAGAATGAGACCCCAAACTAGAGAGATGCTACATAAGATAGGGTTGCTCCAGTATGTCGGCATTATTCGCCTGCAGGCAGCACTAACTTGTCGATGAGCGTGGAAACGAACTCTGCGTCTTGCTGTTGCTTTGCTTCCAATGCTTGTAAATCATGACAAAGGTGTAAGGCTGCGAGTAGTAACGCATTGTGATCATTGCGAACGGTTGAGCGTTTACGCATTTCTTCTACACGTCGGTCTAAAAGCGCTACGGCGTTATGCAGCGCTTCTTCTTGATCTGGCGCACATGCAAATTGATGTGACTTGCCAAGTAACGTCACTGTTACTTGGTTATTCTGCTCAGACATTAGCTAGCCTGTTGAGTTTGCAACTTATCAAGTAGGCCAGATAAAGATGAACTAAATTCTTTTTGCTTTTCTTCGCTTTCTAGCATTTCAAGCTGTAGGGTTTCATTTTCATCGATGAGTTTTTGATTTTGTTCCTTCAGTGCCGAAACTTCCGATTTTAACTGGTTATTTTGGCTCAAAAGTTGGTCAATCAACTGGTCGAGTTTTTGGAGATCTTGGTTATTCATAAATGCGCTCATATGACTGTGATTTGTCATGCAAATGTAAAACAAAGCGGCTAAGGATGCTAGTGTTTACGCGACTTTCTGCTGATTTTTCTCAACTTTTAAGAGATAATGCCGATATTGGAATATTTTGTTCAGAAGTGATTCAGTCTAAAGTTAAAAATTGATGAATCATTGCTCAAATTTAGCTCAGGTTTATTTCACCTGTGTTGTTATTATTTTTATCAAGGCGGGGTTATGCTCAGTTACCGACATTCTTTTCATGCAGGAAACCCTGCCGATGTGATCAAACATTTAGTATTGGCAGAAGCTTTGTCATACATGGCTAAAAAAGATAAGCCGTACGATTACGTGGATACGCACTCTGGCGCTGGTTTTTTTGAGCTAGCGAGTAGTGATGCACAAAAAACTCAGGAGTATCTGCAAGGCATCGCTAAGCTGTGGGATTATTCTGGATCCGTGTCGGCAATTAGCGATTATGTTGCATTAATCAAATCATTTAACGAAGGCGATAAATTAAGCCATTATCCCGGTTCTCCTAAGGTAGCGGAGCACTTCTTACGTCGTCAGGATAACGGTTGGTTTTTTGAGCTACATCCAAAAGATCTTGAGCTGTTAAAGCAAAATACGGCACATAAAAAGTCACTGCGCGTCACTGGGAGTGACGGTTTTAAAGGGCTATTAGGATTGGTGCCTCCAGCTTCACGCAGAGCCTGCGTGCTAATGGATCCTCCTTATGAGATCAAATCCGATTATGATGTTGCGGTCAAAAGCATCATAAAAGCGCACAAAAAGTTTGATTCCGGCGTCTATATGATCTGGTATCCCGTTGTTGACCGTGAACGCATTGATGCAATGGAGTCGAGTCTGATTGAATCTGGAGTGCGTAATATTCAAGTGTTTGAACTTGCCACCCGCGCAGATACACAAGAACGAGGCATGACGGCTTCTGGTATGATGGTGATCAATCCGCCTTGGACCTTAAAGAAAATCATGGATAAAGTGTTGCCTGAGCTGGTTTCGTTATTGGCTGAGGATGATGGTGCGTTTTACCGCAGCATTCAATTAGTAGAAGAATAGTAAAAATAAACTGCTAAGCTATCTAACCTGAGGTTTGGATAAGGAATGTTCCAACTCATTGTTTCTAAAGAACAGATTAGTTATTTCCTTTTCTAGCCAGAGAGTTTTAGGGAAAACAAGGCGAATTTACGCACCAATAGCTGGCTATTGGAAGTGAATTCAACGCAGTTAGCGCTAAAACTGGCTGCTA